>DAMDKH010000072.1:0-8824 GCA_032099965.1 Microbacterium sp. | reverse complement strand
GCGAGGGCCGCGCCGGAGATGGTCCGCTCGGCGAGTTCGTACTCCTCCTGCTCGGCGTGGTCCACGGGCATCCGCGCCCAGCGCACCACCGCCGGCAGCAGCGGGCCCTGCACGAGGAGGCTGAGCAGGATGACGCCGGCGGTGACGAACACGACCTCGTCGCGCCCGGAGGACCCCTCGGCGAGCGTCGACGGCACCGAGAGCGCGATCGCGAGCGACACGGCCCCGCGCATGCCGGCGACCGTCGACACGACCCGTGAGCGCGCCCGCAGCCCATGCGGAGGACGGGCGCCGGCGTGACGTTGGAACGGCGCGGTCAGCAGCTGGAAGACGTAGCGGACCACGACCAGCGTCGCCCAGACGGCGAGCGACGTCAGCACGAGCCATCCGATCATCGCCGCCGAGATCTCGTGCACGACGTACTGCACCTCCAGCCCGATGAGGATGAACAGGGCGCCGTTGAGCAGGAAGACCCCGAACGGCCACACCGCGTCGGACTGACGCCGCGACGACGCCGTGGTCACCCGCGGCGACACGAACGAGACGATGAGTCCGGCGACGACCACCGCGAGCACGCCCGAGGCGTGGATGATCTCGGCGAGCAGGAACGCGGTGAACGGGATGAGCAGCAGCGTGACGTTCAGCACGGCCGTGCGGTTCGAGGCCCGAAGCAGGAGGGCGCCGAGCAGCGCGATCACGACCCCCGCCGCGATGCCGCCCAGGTACGACAGGAGCACCATCCCCGTGATCGACAGCGGCGTGACCTGCCCGCCGACGGCGAGCGAGACCGCGATCGCATACAGCACGAGCGCCGTGCCGTCGTTGGTGAGGCTCTCGGCCTTCAACTTCATGAACATGCGCCGGGGCAACAGGCGTCCGAGTGCGGCGACGGCCGTGGCGTCGGGAGGTGCCACGGCGGCACCGAGGATGAGGGCGATCTCCCACGGCATGCCGAACAGCACGCCGACGCCCGCCACCGCGAACGCCGACGCGACGACGAGCAGCGTGCTCATGGGGAGGATGTACCGGAAGTCACGGCGGATGGAGCGCAGCGACGTCGTGAGACTCTCCCAGAACAGCATCACGGGGAGGAAGAGCAGCAGCACCGTCTCAGGCGGCAGCTGCACCTCCCGCAGGGCGGGCACGAAGCCCAGCAGGAGTCCCAGCACGACGAGCACCAGGGGGAGGGCGATCCGCACCCTGGGTGCGAGCAACGTGCCGACGAGGATCGTGAGTCCCAACAGGACGGTGACCTCGAGTCCTTCCATCGAATACCTCCCGGATGCCGCAGAATCGTGCCGTGCGACACCGGACGGTGTCGGACCCCGCCCCCAGCACAGCGCGTCTCAGGGCAAAGGTATTCCCGTGCGGCGACGTTCGCCAGGCTCTGCCGGTCCCTGTCTCACGATCGTCCGGGCGCGACGACCGTCAGCCGAGCTGTTCGGTGAGCTCGAACCAGCGCTCCTCGAGCTCGGCGATCTCCGCCTCCTGCGCGGTGATCGCCGCCATCTTGTCGCCGAGACCCGCGTAGTCGGACTGGTCGTGATCGGCGAGGGCGTGCTTGGCGGCATCCACCTGCTGGGTCAACCTCTGGATGCGACGCTCCAGCGCGGAGACCTCCTTCTGCGCCGTGCGCAGGGCCGCCCCGTCGAGGCCGCTGCCGCCGGTCGTCGAGGCGGAGGCGGCGGATGCCGAGCCCGCCGTCGTCGCCGTGCTCCGCGCGGGATCGCGCTTCGCGGCGTCCTGCGCCTGCCGCAGGCGCAGGTACTCGTCGACACCGCCGGGGAGGTGGCGGAGGCGACCGTCGAGGATGGCGTACTGCTGATCGGTGACCCGTTCGAGGAAGTACCGGTCGTGGCTCACCACCAGCAGCGTGCCGGACCACGAGTCGAGGAGGTCCTCGATCGCGGCGAGCATGTCGGTGTCCATGTCGTTGGTGGGCTCGTCGAGGATGAGCACGTTCGGCTGGTCCAGCAGCACGAGCAGCAGCTGCAGGCGGCGCTGCTGGCCACCGGACAGATCCTTCACCGGGGTGGAGAGCTGCGCCGACGAGAATCCGAGACGCTCGAGCAGCTGGCCGGGCGTGAGGTCCTGCGCCTTCGATCCGGCGCCGAGCGTGTACGAGGTGCGCAGGCCCGAGATGACCACGCGCACCGGGTCGTTCCAGTGCTGCTCCAGCTCGTCGAGGCGCTGGGTCAGGGTGCGCACCTGCACGGTCTTGCCGCGCTTCACGCGCCCTTCCGTGGGTTCGACGGTGCCGGAGATGAGACCGAGCAGCGTCGACTTGCCGGCGCCGTTCACGCCGAGGATGCCGGTGCGCTCCCCCGGGGCGATCCGCCACTCGACGTCGCGCAGCACGGTCTTCGTGCCGCCGTCGTCGGTCGGGTAGGCGACGCCCACGTCGAGCAGGTCGACGACGTCCTTGCCGAGGCGCGAGACGGCGAGCGACTGCAGCGACACCCGGTCGCGGATCTCGGGGACGTCGGCGATGAGCTCGTTCGCCGCGTCGATGCGGAACTTCGGCTTGCTCGTGCGCGCCGGGGCACCGCGGCGCAGCCAGGCGAGCTCTTTACGGGCGAGGTTCTGCCGCTTCGCCTCGGTCGCCGCCGACATGCGGTCGCGCTCGACGCGCTGCAGGATGTAGGCCGCGTACCCGCCCTCGAAGGGCTCGACGATCCGGTCGTGCACCTCCCACGTCTCGGTGCAGATCTCGTCGAGGAACCACCGGTCGTGCGTGACGACGAGGAGCGCGCCGGAGGTCGGAGCCCACCGGCGCTTCAGGTGCGCGGCGAGCCAGGTGATCGCCTCGACGTCGAGGTGGTTGGTCGGCTCGTCGAGCGCCAGCACGTCCCAGTCGCCCGTGAGCAGCCGGGCGAGAGAGACGCGGCGACGCTGGCCGCCGCTGAGCGAGCCCAGGCGGGCGTCCCACGGCAGGTCGGCGAGCAGTCCGTCGATGACGTCGCGGATGCGGGCATCCCCCGCCCACTCGTACTCGGGGGTGTCGCCCACCACGGCTTCGGCGATGGTGAGGTCGTCGCCGAGGGTGTCGGCCTGCGAGAGCACGCCGATGCGGGTGCCGCCTCGGGAGGTGACGCGGCCGGAGTCGGGCTGCTTGGTGCCGGCGAGCATCCCGAGCAGGCTCGACTTGCCGTCGCCGTTGCGGCCGACGATGCCGATGCGATCCCCCTCCTCGATGCCGAGGGTCACGGAGTCGAAGACGACCCTCGTCGGGTATTCGAGGTGCAGGGCCTCAGCCCCCAGGAGATGTGCCATATCCCTCCCAGGGTAGTCGCCGCCGGGAACGCGGAGAGCCGCCCGGGTCGGGACCCGGACGGCTCTCGGTGGCGGAGCGGATGCTCTCGCCGAGGTGCTGCTTACTGGTAGGACTCGACGATCTCGAGCAGGCTCGGGACGTTCTTGTACGCCTCGGCGGCGTTGTCCTTGGTGACGATCAGCGGCTCGAGCAGGTACGAGTCGACGACCTTGACGCCGTTGTCGTAGGACTCGGTGTCGTTCACGTCGACCTCGTCGCCCTTCTGGAGCTGGCCGACCATCTTGATGGCCTGCTCCACGAGCAGCGCGGTGTCCTTGTTGATGGTGGAGTACTGCACGCCCTCCATGATCGACTTGACGGACTCGACCTCGGAGTCCTGACCCGTGACGACCGGGACCGGCTTGCCGGCCTGCTGCACCGAGGTGATGATGGCGCGGGCGAGGGTGTCGTTGGGCGAGAGGACGCCGTCGATCACCATGTCGCCGCTGTACGAGCCGGTGAGCAGGGTGTCCATGCGGTTCTGCGCGTTCTCGGCGAGCCAGCCCTCGGTCGCCGTCTGGGCGATCTCGGTCTGACCGGAGACGACGTTCAGCGTGCCGTCGTCGATCTTCGGCTGCAGCACGTCCATCGCGCCGTCGAAGAAGACCGCCGAGTTGGCGTCGTCCGGCGAGCCCGAGAAGAGCTCGATGTTGTACGGCGCCTCGTGGCCCGCGCGCTCCTCGAGACCGTCCAGCAGGGCCTGGCCCTGGAGCTGACCGACCTTGAAGTTGTCGAACGCGACGTAGTAGTCGACGGCCTCGGTGTTCTCGATGAGGCGGTCGTACGCGATGACGTAGGCGCCGGCGTCCTTGGCCGCCTGCACCTGCGTGGCCAGCTGCTTGCCGTCCTTCGCGCCGATGATGATGACCTTGGCACCGTTCTGCACCATGGCCTGGATCTGGTTCTGCTGCTCGGCGACGGTGTTGCTGGCCGGGGCGTACTGGACGTCGGCCTTGTAGCCGGCCTCCTCGAGCCCGTCGGTGAACAGCTTGCCGGCGAGAACCCAGTTCTCGCTCGTCTTGTCGGGGAGGGCCACGCCGATGGTGGAGCCCGCCTCGAAGCCCTTCGTGGCCTCGTCGCCGCTGCCGGATCCGGTGTCACCGCCGCGCTCCGACGAGCAGCCGGTGAGGGCGAAGGCGCCCGCGACGACAAGCGCTGTCGTCGTAAGGAGGATCTTCTTCATGTGATCTCTTTCTCTGGTGTGTGAAGGTCTCATCACGCGTGGGCCACGCGATCAGACCCCTACTTTCCGCTCGTCTTGTCGACGGGTGGGGCTTGGTAGGTCTTGTTGGGCTCGAAGGTCTCCGTGGCGGGATCCACCTGACGGCCGAAGCGGCGCGTCATGAAGCCGATGAGCGAGGGACGGCCCTGCTGCTTGTTCCAGACGTCGATGCCGACTGCGAGCAGGAGCACGAGGCCCTTGATCATCGAGACGACGTCGGCGCCCTGGCCGAGCAGTGCGAGACCGTTGTTGAGGAACGCCATGACGAGACCACCGATGATGGACCCGATGACGGTGCCGATGCCGCCGGCGACGGCGGCGCCACCGATGAAGACCGACGCGATGGCGTCGAGCTCCCAGCCGGTGCCGTCGTTCGGGCCGGAGGCCTGCGAGCGGGCGACGAAGATCATGCCGGCGAGGGCGGCGAGGACCGACATGTTCATCATGACGAAGAAGTCGACCCAGCGGTCCTTGACGCCCGACAGGCGGGCGGCCTGCCGGTTGCCGCCGACGGCGTAGATGTGGCGGCCGAAGACCGTCTTGCTGGTGACGAACGTGTAGAGGATGACCAGGGCCAGGAGGATCAGACCCGGAACCGGGAAGCTGGTGCCGGGGCGGCCGGTGGCGAACATCCACGCGGCGGCGAGCACGACGATCGAGAGGAGCACGACCTTGGTGATGCTCACCCACAGGGGCGCCATGTCGGAGCCCATCTTGCGCTGCACGCGGCGGGTGCGGATCTCCCAGAAGACGAGCCAGCCGACGGCGAGGAGGGCGAGGATCATGGTCGGGGTGTTGAACGGGAAAGGCCCGAACTCGGGCAGGTACCCGGTGCCGATCACCTGGAAGCCCTTGGGCACCGGGATGGTCTGCGCGTCGCCGATGAACTGCTGCGCTCCGCGGAAGAACAGCATGCCGGCGAGGGTCACGATGAACGCCGGGACGCCGACGTAGGCCACCCAGAAGCCCTGCCATGCCCCGACCAGCGCGCCGACGCCCAGGCCGAGCAGGATCGCGAGCGGCCAGGGGAGGTTGCCCTCGGTCATCGCCTTGGCGACGATGATGCCGGTGAAGGCGGCCACCGAGCCGACCGACAGGTCGATGTGTCCCATGATGATGACCATCACCATGCCGATCGCGAGGATCAGGATGAACGAGTACTGGTTGATGACGTTGATCAGGTTGCCCGAGGTCAGCGTCGCACCGTTCGGGCCGTTGCGCAGGAGGGTGAGCACCTCGAACAGCACGATGATGACGATGAGGCTGCCGAGGATGCCGAACTGGCGCAGCGTCGAGGTGCCGCCGCCGCCGAACATCTTCGTGATGTCCTTGAGGTGGAATCCGCTCTTCGCGGGGGTGGATTCGGTGGTCATGCGGATGCTTTCTGGGTAGCGGAGGTCATGCTGCGCATGAGGGCCTCGGGGGTGGCCTGGTCGGCCGGGATGCAGTCGGTGACCCGACCTTCGAAGACGGTGTAGATGCGGTCGGAGATGCCCAGGAGCTCGGGAAGCTCGCTGGAGATCACGATGACGCCCTTGCCCTGGGCGGCGAGCTCGTTGATGATCGCGTAGATCTCGTACTTCGCGCCGACGTCGATGCCGCGCGTGGGCTCGTCGAGGATGAGCAGGTCGGGGTCGGTGAACATCCACTTCGCGAGGACGACCTTCTGCTGGTTGCCTCCGGACAGCTTCCCGACGCCCTCCTCCACCGACGGCGTCTTGATGCGCAGCGCCTTGCGGTAGCGCTCGGCGACCGCGTACTCGGTGCGGTCGTCGACGACGCCCCGCTTCGAGATCTTCGACAGCTTCGCGGCGACGACGGAGCGCTTGATCGTGTCGAGCAGGTTGAGCCCGAGCACCTTGCGGTCCTCGCTGACGTAGGCGAGACCGTGCTTGATGGCCGCGGCGACGTCGGGGAGGGAGATCTCCCGGCCGTCCTTGATCATCGTGCCGGAGAGGAAGGTGCCGTACGAACGGCCGAACATGCTCATCGCGAACTCGGTGCGTCCGGCGCCCATGAGCCCGGCGATGCCGACGACCTCTCCGCGGCGGACGGTGAGGCCGGATCCCTTCACGACCATCCGCTCCGAGACGGTGGGATGCTGCACCCACCAGTCCTTGACCTCGAAGAAGACCTCGCCGATTTCCGGGGTGCGGTCGGGGTAGCGGCTCTCGAGCGAGCGTCCGACCATGCCGCGGATGATGCGGTCCTCGTTGATCTCGCCGCGCGAGATGTCGAGCGTCTCGACCGTGCGCCCGTCGCGGATGATGGTGATCTCGTCGGCGATCTGTTCGATCTCGTTGAGCTTGTGGCTGATCATGATCGACGCGATGCCCTTGGCCTTGAGGCCGAGGATCAGGTCGAGCAGGTGCTGGGAGTCGTTCTCGTTGAGGGCCGCGGTGGGCTCGTCGAGGATGAGGAGCTTGACGTCCTTGTTGAGGGCCTTGGCGATCTCGATGAGCTGCTGCTTGCCGACGCCGAGGGTCTTGACGGGAACGTCGGGGTCCTCGTTGAGGCCGACGCGGGCGAGCAGTTCGACCGCGCGGCTGGTCTGGGCCTGCCAGTCGATGCGTCCGAAGCGGCTGATCTCGTTGCCGAGGAAGATGTTCTCCGCGATCGACAGTTCCGGGATCAGCGCGAGCTCCTGGTGGATGATCGCGATGCCGGCGGCCTCGCTCGCGGCGATGTCGCGGTAGCGCTGCTCCTCGCCGTACAGCAGGATCTCTCCGTCGTAGGTGCCGTACGGGTACACCCCCGACAGCACCTTCATGAGCGTCGACTTCCCGGCACCGTTCTCGCCGCAGATCGCATGGATCTCCCCGGCTCGGACGGTGATCGAGACGTCGGCGAGAGCCTTGACCCCCGGGAACTCCTTGGTGATGTTGCGCATCTCCAGGATCGGGCCAGACACGGTAGGCAACGTTGCTGTGGTGCTCACGGATCTTCCTCGCGACGTGCGGTCACCTTCGATGTGACCGTTCACATTGGTACATCAAACTCCGGCATGCCGAGTGTGTCAAGTCCGGCGCGAGTTTTCGTTTCGCTACCGTGACCTGCGCGGAGAGTGCGGCCCGGCGGACTCGCGATCACGCACGGAGGTGGGCACCGGACCGAACGCGGGGGCCTCCTCGCCGCGGATCTGCGCGAGCAGGATGCGCACCGCACGACGCCCCAGTTCGGGGAAGTCCTGGTGCACGGTCGTGAGGGTGGGTGCGACGTGCGCCGCCACCGGGATGTCGTCGAATCCGACGACGCTGATGTCGTCCGGCACCCGCACCCCCGCGTCGCGGAAGCCGTGCATGAGGCCGATCGCCATGAGGTCGTTCGCCGCGAACACCGCCGTGAAGTCCCGACGCCGCGAGAGCTCCTGCCCGGCGAAGTAGCCGAAGTCCGCGCTCCAGTCCCCGCGGATCGGCGGGAAGGTCGGCAGGTCGGCCTCGCGCAGCGCGTCGAGGTAGCCCCGCATCCGCGATTCGGCCTCGATCCAGTCCTGCGGTCCGGCGAGGTGCAGGATGTCGCTGTGCCCCAGCCGGATCAGGTGGTCGGTGGCGGCGCGCGCCCCCTCGACCTGGTCGGCCGACAGGCTCACCCCGTCGGAGCCCGACGCGGTCTGCAGCGTGACGAACGGGAAGTCCACGGCCATCCCCCGCAGCACGTGGAACACCCGCACCTGGGGAGCGAGCACCACGATGCCGTCGACCTGCTCCCGCGCGAGCTGGCGCACCGCACTGCCGATCGCCTCGGGGGTGGTCGCGGCGAGGTTGAGCGTCGTGACCGAGTAGCCCTCTTCGCGGGCCGCCTCCTCGATGCTCGCGATCGACGAGGTCGGTCCGAACTCCCCGATCGTCGCCGACAGCACGCCGAGCATGTTGGACTTGCTCGTGACCAGGGCGCGCGCGGCGAGGTTGGGCCGGTAGTCCAGCACCGAGATCGCGTCGAGCACCTTCGCCTTGGTCTCCGGCCGGATGCTCGGATGATCGTTGAGCACCCGCGAGACGGTCTGGTGCGAGACGCCGGCGAGCCGGGCGACGTCGCGGATGCTCGGCATCCGGGCGCGCTCGGAGGCAGTGGACATCACGGCCTCCTTGCATGTGCACGCTCATGTGCACGGTCACATCGTCCGTCCATTATGACCCCGAGGGCAGGCTCACGCCTACCGCGGATGTCCGCGCGGGTCCCGGACGACGTCAGACGAGGATGCGCGCGCCGGGCACCGGGCCGTGCACGTGCAACGCGTCACGACCCGCCTGCTGCAGCGCTCCCTGCACCGCGCGCGCGGTGTCGGCATC
>DAMDKH010000071.1:3823-8855 GCA_032099965.1 Microbacterium sp. | reverse complement strand
AGAACACCGCTCCGGCACCGGCATCCGCCGCCGCTTCCCGCACGACGCGCTCGGCCGGCCCTCGACGCAGCAGAAGGGCGACACCGCGCTCGGCGAGCCGGTCGCGGAGAGAGGCCAGCGAATGATGCAGCCACCAGCGGGCCGCGCCGCCGAACGGCCGGATCCCGGGGGACTCCTCGTCGAGCACGTAGAGCGCCACGATCGGTTCGTCGCGTTCCACGGCAGCCCGCAGGGCGGGATTGTCGGCGAGGCGCAGGTCGTCTCGGAACCACACGAGGGAAGGGGAGGCCATCGCCCCATTCTCGCCCGCGGGCCGCCTCCGGGCGAACATCAGCGCCGGGTGCGACTCCGGCGCGGCGAGGTCGTCGCCCACAGCGCCCAGGCGATCAGCAGCGGTTGGAGGAACAGCCGACCGAATCGACGGCCGTCGGTGTCGAGGCCGGGAGTCGACCGCCGCGTGCGCCACTGGTGCACGTTGCCCGGGAAGACGGCGGCGAAGAACACGGCGGTCGCCCACCCCACCCGGCGGCGTTCGCGGGGGAGTGCGAGCAGGCCGGCGCCCAATGCGATCTCGGCGGCGCCCGAGGCGATGACGACACCATCGGCATCGAGACGCGAGAGACGCGTCGCCCACTCCGGGACGACGACGCGGAAGCCGCGTGTCTGCACGAAGTGCAGCACGCCCATCGCGCCGAGGCCGATGCCGAGGACCCAGCGTGCGGCGGTTCTCATCATCCGCCCACGCTACCCGGGGCGACCGGACTGGCACACTGGCACGATGACCGTGTTCCGCATCGTCGTCCTCTTCGCGCTGGCCGCCGTCGCCGAGATCGGCGGCGCCTGGCTGGTGTGGCAGGCCGTGAAGGAGAATCGCGGATGGCTGTTCGCCGTGCTCGGAGTGATGGCGCTCGGTGCGTACGGATTCATCGCCGCCCTGCAGCCCGACCCCGACTTCGGGCGGGTGCTCGCCGCGTACGGCGGCGTCTTCATCGCCGGATCCCTGGCCTGGGGGATCATCGTCGACGGCTTCGCGCCGACCGTCTGGGACTGGGTCGGGTCGTCCGTCGCCCTGATCGGCGCGGCCATCATCATCCTCGCCCCCGTGCTGACGACCGGTGCGTCGGATCCCGCCGCGTGACGGTCGGCGCGCCCCGGGCCACCCAGTAGCCTAGATCTCGACCCCTTTGGAGTGATCAGTGCCTGAAAACGCCCAGCCGAAAGACGGCTTCGCCCTGTTCTCCGACCGATCCGTCGTCGCCATGCGCGTCAACGGAGAGCTCAAGGACCTCGCGACCCCCGTGACCGACGCCGACCAGGTCGAGCCCGTCACGATCGACAGCCCCGACGGACTCAGCATCCTGCGCCACTCGTCGGCCCACGTGCTCGCGCAGGCCGTGCAGCGGATCAATCCGCAGGCCAACCTCGGCATCGGCCCGCCCATCACCGACGGCTTCTACTACGACTTCGGCGTCGACGCACCGTTCACGCCCGAGGACCTGAAGGCGATCACCAAGGAGATGCAGCGCATCGTCCGCGAGGGTCAGCGCTTCGTCCGCCGTGTGGTCACCGACGACGAGGCGCGGGCAGAGCTCGCCGATGAGCCGTTCAAGCTCGAGCTGATCGGTCTGAAGGGCGGCAAGGAGGCGGCGGAAGGCGCGTCCGTCGAGGTGGGTGAGGGCGAGCTCACCATCTACGACAACACCACGCGTGACGGCGAGGTGGTCTGGAAGGACCTCTGCCGCGGCCCGCACCTGCCGAACACCCGCATGATCGGCAACGGCTGGGACCTCACCCGCATCGCCGCCGCCTACTGGCGCGGAAGCGAGAAGAACCCCCAGCTGCAGCGCATCTACGGCACGGCCTGGCCGTCGAAGGACGAGCTGCGCGCCTACCAGCACCGGCTCGAAGAGGCCGCCAAGCGCGACCACCGGCGCCTCGGCAAGGAGCTCGACCTCTTCTCCTTCCCCGAGGAGATCGGATCCGGGCTCTCGGTCTGGCACCCCCGTGGCGGCGTCGTGCGCGGCGAGATGGAGCAGCACGCGCGCGCCCGGCACATCGCCGGCGGCTACACGTACGTCTACACGCCGCACATCTCGAAGGAAGACCTCTTCCTCACCTCGAACCACCTCGTCACCTACAAGGAGGGCATGTTCCCGCCCATCGTGATGGACGAGGAGCGCGACGACGAGGGCAACGTCACGAAGCAGGGCCAGGACTACTACCTGAAGCCCATGAACTGCCCGATGCACATTCTCATCTACAAGGAACGTGCGCGCAGCTACCGCGACCTGCCCCTCCGGTTCGCCGAGAACGGCACCGTCTACCGCAACGAGCTGTCCGGCGCCCTGCACGGTCTCACCCGTGTGCGCGGGTTCACCCAGGACGACTCGCACCTCTTCGTCACCCCGGATCAGCTGGAGGAGGAGGTCGCCAAGGTCCTCGAGTTCATCCTCTCCATGCTGCGCGACTTCGGCCTGACCGACTTCGAACTCGAGCTGTCCATGAAGGACGACGAGAAGTCGAAGTGGATCGGCTCCGACGAGTTCTGGGAGAGCTCGACCGATGCGCTGCGGCGGGTCGCTGTGGCCTCCGGGCTCAAGCTCACCGAGGTGCCCGGCGAGGCGGCGTTCTACGGTCCGAAGATCGACCTCAAGACGCGCGACGCGATCGGACGCACCTGGCAGCTGTCGACCGTGCAGGTCGACCCGAACCTGCCCGAGCGTTTCGACCTGGAGTTCATGGACAAGGACGGGCAGAAAAAGCGCCCGATCATGATCCACCGTGCGCTGTTCGGTTCGATCGAGCGGTTCTTCGCGATCCTGCTCGAGCACTACGCCGGGGACTTCCCGGTGTGGCTCTCGCCGCTGCAGGTCGTGGGCATCCCCGTCGCCGACGACTACGCCGACTACCTCGGCGACGTCATCCGCACCCTCCGGGACCAGGGCGTCCGCGCCGAGCTCGACACCTCCGACGACCGCATGCAGAAGAAGATCCGCACGCACACCACGGGCAAGGTGCCGATCCTGCTCATCGCGGGGGAGCAGGACCGCGCCGGCGGGACCGTCTCGTTCCGCTTCCGCGACGGGTCGCAGGAGAACGGCATCCCCGTGGCCGACGCCGTCAGCCGCATCCGCCGGGCGATCGCCGAGCACACCCTCGTGCAGACGGCGGGGGATCTGGCATGACCGACCCGCAGCCGGGGGAACCCGTCACGGACTTCGCCGGAGTGCCGGACGAGTTCCAGCGGCTGTGGACCCCGCATCGGATGGCGTACATCCAGGCGGGGCCGGAACCGCTCCGCGAGGAGTGCCCGTTCTGCGAGGCGCCCGCGCACCCGGATGCGGAACGGCTGATCGTCGCCCGCGGACGGACGGCCTACGTGCTGCTCAACCTGTTCCCGTACAACTCGGGGCACCTGCTGGTGTGCCCGTACCGCCACATCGCGACGTACGACCAGGCGACCGCCGAGGAGGTCGCCGAGATCGGTGCCCTCACGCAGACCGCGATGCGCGTGCTGAAGGAGGTGTCGCGCTGCGACGGTTTCAACCTGGGCATGAACCAGGGGGCGGTCGCCGGCGCCGGCGTCGACGCCCACCTCCACCAGCACGTCGTGCCCCGGTGGCGGTCGGACGCCAACTTCTTCCCCATCATCGCGAAGACGAAGGCCCTCCCGCAGCTCCTCGGCGAGGTGCGGGAGGCCGTCGCGAACGCGTGGCCGCAGCCCGCCGACCAGGACTGACGGGACGCCAGGAGCGGTTCAGCGCACCTGTCGCGCGGTGAACTGCATCCGCGGGTGCGCGTAGTACTCCTGCGCCTCGACGAGCTGGAGCTCGCGCTCGCCCGACTCCAGGGTCGCCTTCAGCAGGTCGTAGACGCTCGACGCGGTGCGCTCGAGGGCCGTGCGCGCGCTGCCGGACTCGACGTAGTGCGCCGTGAAGAGAGCCGCCGTCACGTCGCCGGAGCCGTTGGCCTTCATGGGGAGGTGCGGGGTCTGCACGATCCACGCCCCCTCGTCGTCGACGGCGAGCATCTCGATCGTGCCCTCCTCGCGGTCCGGCCGCTCGACGCTCGTGACCAAGATGGTGCGCGGCCCCATCGCCCGTGCGAGGTCGGCGGAGGCGAGAGTGGATTCGAGGGTGTCGGGCTCGGTGTCGGTGAGGAACCCCAGCTCGAACTGGTTGGGCGTGATGATGTCGGCCACCGGCACGACCTTCTCGCGCAGCAGCACGGGGATCGCCGGGGCGACGAAGCATCCCGACTTGGCATTGCCCATGACGGGGTCGCAGGCGTACACGGCGGAGGGGTTGGCGGCCTTCACCCGCGCGACGGCGTCGATGATGACGTCGCCGATGCCCTCTCCGCCCTGATATCCGCTGAGCACGGCGTCGATCTGCCCGAACACGCCGCGCTCCTCGATGCCGGCGATGACGTCGCGGACGTCATCCGGAGCGATGAGCGGTCCGCGCCACGCGCCGTAACCGGTGTGGTTCGAGAACGTCACGGTGTACACGGGCAGGACCTCGACGCCGATGCGCTGCAGGGGGAACACGGCTGCCGAGTTGCCGACGTGGCCGTAGGCGACGGCCGACTGGACGGAGAGGATCTTCATCACGCGGTGCTTTCTTTCAGGGCGGACGCGCGTCCGCATCGGGGGGTCATCGCGCAGCGGCCACGAGGTCGTCGACGAGGCGCGCGGTCTCGTCGTCGGAGAGGTCGTGCACGGTGAGACGCAGGTGGTGGGAGGGTCCGGAGTGCTCGTCGAGGGCGAACTCGTCGCCGGTGCGGGCGAGCCACCCCCGGCGCATGAGCTGCTCCGCGACCTCGCGGGCGGGCCGGGCGAACCCGACCCAGAGGCTCAGGCCGTCGGATGCGGGGGCATCGAGGCCGTGGTCCCTCAACTGCTCGGCGACCGCGGCGTTCCGTGCCGCATAGTGCGCGCCGGCCTCACGGATGCGGTCGCCGACGGCGGGATCGGCGAGCTGGGCGACGGCGAGTCGCTGCAGCAGGTGACTCACCCAGGTGGTCCCGGGGC
>DAMDKH010000071.1:0-3813 GCA_032099965.1 Microbacterium sp. | reverse complement strand
CATCGCGAGCCGTTCGGCGGTCGTGGGATCGGTCGCGGCGATGGCGAGGCACATGTCGGGTCCGAGGAACTTGGAGACCGATCGCACGAGGGCGAAGCGGCGATGCTCGGGGCCGATGAGCGATTCGTAGGGCCGCGGAGCGAGGAGCGAGAAGTGATCGTCTTCGATGATGAGCACGTAGGGATGATCGGCGAGGACGGCCCGCAGCGCGTGTGCGCGCGCCGGGGTCAGGCTCGCCCCGGTCGGGTTCTGGGCGCGGGGCGTGCAGATGATCGCGCGCACCCCGGCGTCGAGGGCGGCGCGGAGACCGTCGACGGTCATGCCCTCAGCGTCGACGGGCACGGGCACGGCACGGTATCCGCCCAGACGCACGGTGTGGATGCTGGCGAGGAAGCAGGGGTCTTCGAGGGCGACGGCGTCGTCTCGGGTGAGGGCCTGTGCGAGGAGCCGCTCGACGGCATCGACGGCTCCGCTGGTGACGGTGATCCGGAAGTCGGAGCGCTCGAGGTCGGGGCCGATCCAGGATCGGGCCCGTGACTCGAGCTCGGGATCGATCACCGGTTCGCCGTAGAGCACGGGGCGGGCGACGATGCGGGAGAGCGCCGACGAGGGATCGGGGATGCGGCGCGGGTCGGGGTTGCCCGTGCCGAGGTCCCGGAGCACGGTGTCGGACGCGAATCCCTCCTGGGCCACCGCCTCCATCCCGGCGATCGTGGTCCCCGCCCGACCGCGCGACACGACGATCCCCGCCTGGGCGAGCTGACGGTAGGCGGCCACGGCGGTGTTCCGGTTGACCCCGAGCGATGCGGCGAGCTCGCGCACCGGGGGCAGGGCGTCGCCGGCACGCAGCTCGCCGCGGTCGCGCAGCGCGCGCACGCTGTCGGCGATGTCGGCCGCGGTCGTTCCGGTGATGTCGATCGTCATGATGTCCCGGATCGATTCTAGAACGTCCGGGACGATGGTACGGTTTGGCCTAGATCAAACCCCGCTACCCTCGAGAGGCCCGCCATGACCCAGACTGCACCCACCACCGGATCCTCCCGCGTCAAGCGCGGACTCGCGGAGATGCTCAAGGGCGGCGTCATCATGGACGTGGTCACGGCGGACCAGGCGCGCATCGCCGAAGATGCCGGCGCCGTCGCGGTGATGGCGCTGGAACGCGTCCCCGCCGACATCCGCGCGCAGGGCGGGGTGTCGCGGATGAGCGACCCCGACATGATCGACAGCATCATCGACGCCGTGTCCATCCCCGTCATGGCGAAGGCGCGCATCGGTCACTTCGTCGAAGCGCAGGTGCTGCAGGAACTCGGCGTCGACTACATCGACGAGTCCGAGGTGCTGTCGCCCGCCGACTACGTGAACCACATCGACAAGTTCGGCTTCACGGTTCCGTTCGTCTGCGGCGCGACCAATCTCGGCGAGGCGCTGCGTCGCATCAACGAGGGTGCGGCGATGATCCGCTCCAAGGGCGAGGCGGGGACGGGCGACGTCTCGGAGGCCACCAAGCACATCCGCAAGATCACCGGCGAGATCAACGTGCTGCGCTCGATGACGCGCGACGAGCTCTACGTCGCCGCGAAGGAACTGCAGGCGCCGTACGAACTCGTCGCCGAGGTCGCCGACACCGGCCGCCTCCCCGTCGTGCTCTTCGTCGCCGGCGGCGTGGCCACCCCCGCGGACGCGGCGATGATGATGCAGATGGGGGCCGACGGCGTCTTCGTCGGCTCCGGCATCTTCAAGTCCGGCGACCCGGCGCGTCGGGCCGCGGCGATCGTGAAGGCGACGACCTTCCACGACGACCCGAAGGTCATCGCCGAGGTCTCCCGCGGGCTGGGCGAGGCGATGGTCGGCATCAACGTCAGCGACCTCCCCGCACCCCACCGCCTCTCCGAGCGTGGCTGGTAAGCCGCGGATCGGGATCCTCGCGCTGCAGGGCGACGTGCGCGAGCACGCCGCCCTGCTCGAGGGCCTCGGCGCGGAGGTGAGCCGAGTTCGCCGCTCCGACGAACTGGCGCGCGTCGACGGGCTCGTGCTGCCGGGCGGGGAATCCACGACCATCGACAAACTCGCCCGTGCCTTCGGGCTCCAGCAGCCGATCCGCGACGCCATCCGCGCCGGGCTCCCGGTGCTCGGCACCTGTGCGGGGCTGATCCTCCTCGCCGACCGCGTGCGCGGCGCGATCGCCGGGCAGGAGACGTTCGGGGGCATCGACGCCACGGTGCGCCGCAACGCGTTCGGGCGCCAGACCGAGTCGTTCGAAGAGGAGCTGTTCGTCGACGCGTTCGGTGATCGCCCCGTGCGGGCGGCCTTCATCCGGGGTCCCGTCATCGACGAGGTCGGGCCGAACGCCACCCCGCTCGCCGCATTGCCGGATGGGCGCGTCGTGGCCGTGGAGCAGGGGGCGCTCCTGGGCATGAGCTTCCACCCGGAGATCTCCGGCGAGACCCGCTTCCACGAGCGGTTCCTCGCCCACGTCCTGGCCGCGCGCGGGGCATGACCGGCGTGCGCGGGTCATGATTCGATAGGATGGACGACGCGCTGGGCGCGATCCGGCGCGAGACGACGAGCGGAGAGTTATGTCCGGGCATTCCAAATGGGCGACCACCAAGCACAAGAAGGCCGTCATCGACGCGCGTCGTGCGAAGTCGTGGGCGAAACTCATCAAGAACATCGAGGTCGCGGCCAAGCTCGGCGGCGCCGACCTGCAGGGCAACCCGACGCTGTTCGACGCCGTGCTCAAGGCGAAGAAGACCTCGGTCCCGAAGGACAACATCGACCGCGCGATCAAGCGCGGTGCCGGCATCGGCGGCGAGGCCATCGAGTACACCTCGATCATGTACGAGGGATACGGTCCCAACGGCGTCGCGCTCATGATCGAGTGTCTGACCGACAACAAGAACCGCGCGGCCGCCGAGGTGCGCACGGCGCTCAGCCGCAACGGGGGCACGCTGGCCGACCCGGGAAGCGTCGCCTACAACTTCACGCGCAAGGGCGTCATCGTCGTGGGCTCCGAGGGGACCACGGAGGATGACCTGATGATGGCCGCCCTCGAGGCCGGCGCCGAGGAGATCGAGCCGCACGCCGAGGGCTTCGAGGTGCTGACCGAGGCGTCCGACCTCGTCCCCGTGCGCACCGCGCTGCAGGAGGCGGGCATCGACTACGAGTCCGCCGACGTGGAGTTCGTCCCGAACCTCAAGGTCGAGATCGACGCCGACACCGCGCGCAAGATCTTCCGACTCATCGACGCCCTGGAGGACAGCGAAGACGTGCAGAACGTCTTCAGCAACTTCGACCTCTCGGCCGAGGTCCAGGCCGAGCTCGAGAACGACGACGCGTAGGCGCGTCACCCCGCGACGGCGGGTCACCCCGCTTAGCCTGAGGGGGTGACCTCCTCGCTGCGCGTGCTCGGCATCGACCCCGGCCTCACCCGCTGCGGTGTCGGCATCGTCGACGTCGATCGATCCCGTCGGGGCTCGCTCGTGCACGTGGGCGTGATCCGGTCCTCTCCGGACGCTCCGGTGCACGAACGCCTCGCGTCGGTGGCGGCGGGCATCCGCGAAGCCATCGCCGAGCATCGGCCGGACGCGGTCGCCGTGGAGCGCGTGTTCGCCCAGCACAACACCCGCACGGTGATGGGCACGGCGCAGGCGAGCGGCGTCGCCCTTCTCCTCGCCGCGGAGGCGGGGCTTCCGGCGGCGACGCACACCCCGAGCGAGGTCAAGGCGGCGGTTACCGGGTATGGGGCCGCCGACAAGAGGCAGGTGCAGGCGATGATCGCCCGCATCCTCCGCCTCGACGCGCCTCCGCAGCCCG
>DAMDKH010000070.1:2808-8887 GCA_032099965.1 Microbacterium sp. | reverse complement strand
CGTGCTGCCCTGGCCCCTCCCCGCGCACCTGCGCCCGCCGCGGGCCGACGACCCCGATCCGCGCACGCTGTCGGCCTGAGCATGCGCCCCTCGACCCCCGTGCGCGGGGTCAGGGGAGCGACGGGTGCTGCTCGGGTGAGCGCTGCGCCGGGATGAAGAGCGACAGCACGAGCGCCACGATGCCGGCGGCGATCGCCAGCCAGAAGCACACCTGGAACGCGTCGTGGGTGGGCACGGCCACACCGTCGACGTCGATGCTCATTGCGGCGAGCACCCCGCCCATCACGGCGGAGGCGCTCGAGGTGCCCACCGAGCGGAACAGGGCGTTGAGGCCGTTCGAGGCCCCCGTCTCATTGGCGGGGACCGATCGCATGATGATCATCGGCATTGCGGCAAACGTGAATCCGATGCCCACGCCGATCAGCAGATTCGCGACGAGGATGTGCCAGACCTCGCTCGACAGGAAGAGCACGAACACGTAGGCGAGCACGATCGCCGCGGCGCCCACCGTGAACAGGGGACGCGGGCCCACCGTGCGCTCGAGCCAGCCCGAGAGCGGGGAGATCACCATCATCACCAGACCGGCCGGCATCACCACGAGTGCCGCGGAGATCATGTCGAGCCCGAAGCCGGCCCCGGTTCCCGCCGGCATCTCGAGCATCTGCGGGAAGGTCACGTTCGAGGCGAAGAGGGCGAAGCCCATGCCGATCGCCGCGATGTTGGTGAACAGCACGGAGGGGCGCGCGGCGACGCGCAGATCGAGCAGAGGATCGGTGGTGCGCAACTGGTACCAGCCCCACACGAGCAGCACGGCGAGCCCGCCGATGATGCAGGCGAGGGTGGCCGGCGATCCCCAGCCCCACTCGGCGCCGCGTGAGACGAAGAGCAGGATGCCCGTGAGGCCGACGGCGAGACCCAGCGCGCCGACGACGTCGAGGCGGCCGGGGGAGCGCAGAACGTCTTCGGGAACGACGAAGAGGATGAGCAGCAGCCCGATCACCCCGAGGGCGGCGGCGAGCCAGAACAGGGCGTGCCAGTCGGCGTTGACCGCGAGGTACGCGGCGACCGGCATGCCGATCGCTCCGCCGACACCCATGGTGGCGCTCATCAGCGCGACCGCGGTTCCGAGTCGCTCCGGAGGCAGGACGTCGCGCATGATGGCGATGCCCAGCGGCACCACGCCGGTCACGGCGCCCTGCAGCGCGCGCCCGATGATGACGCCCACGATCGATCCCGAGACCGCGGCGATCACCGACCCGACGATGAGGAGCGCGAGCAGCACGATCGCGACGCGCCGCTTGCCGTACATGTCACCGAGACGGCCCGAGATCGGCGTGGCGACGGCCGCGACCAGCAGAGTGATCGTCACGACCCAGGTGGTGTCCTCCCGCGACGAGTCGAGCAGTGCGGGGAGCTCGGCCTGCAGCGGCACGACGAGCGTGAACATGAAGGAGGAACAGAGGCCGGCGAATGCCAGCACGGCGGTGATCGCCCACCGCGGAGTGTTCCGTGAGAGTCGTTTCCGGGCTTTGTCGTCGTTCGCTCTCACCGATCAAGGCTACCGGCGCACGCGGGGTCGAGGGTCGCCCGGCCCGGGATCAGCGCGGCGGCAGTACGAAGTCGCCGGTCTCTCCGGGGTTGACCGCGATCTCCCATCGGAACCCGTCGGGGTCGGCGAAGTAGCCGGAATACCCTCCCCACTCGCGCTCCCGGGCCTCGTGCACCTCGGCCCCCAGCCGGGCGACCTCGGCGAGGACGTCGTCGACCTCGGCGGGCGTCGCGAGGTTGTGGGAGAGGGTGAGCGGGGCCACGCCCGCGGCCGGGGCCGCTCCGATCTCGGCGGTGAAGCCGGCGACCGACCACAGCGAGAGGATGAGCCGTTCACCCACCGGAAGCATCAGCACGTCGTCGTCGGAGTACAGCGGGGTCCATCCCAACCCGTCGACGTAGAACGCGCGGCTCCGCGCCACATCGGCCACGGCGAGGGTGATGAAGCTGACGCGCGCATCCATGCCGCGAGTCTGCCACCGGCATCCGACACGCGGTACCCCGCCCCGCCCCCGTCAGCCGGGGCCGGACGTCAGCGCACGCCGCGCATGAGCCGCAGCACCGGCTTGACGGCGAACAGCAGGCCGATCCCGACCACGATGGCGATCGCCCCCAGGATCGAGAAGTAGGGCACCTCGTTCGTCGGGTCATAGAACTGCACGAGCCATCCGGAGATCGCCGTGCCGAGCGCGACCGACAGGAAGAACAGGGCCACCATCTGGGTGCGGAACACCGCGGGGGCGAGTTTCGTGGTGACGGACAGTCCCACCGGCGAGAGCAGCAGCTCCGCGACGGTGAACACGAAGAGGATGCCGATGATCGCCAGCAGCGGTGTGGAATTGGGTCCTCCACCGGCGAAGGGCAGGAAGAGCAGGAAGGCCGCGCCCATGATGATCGCGGAGAGGCCGAACTTCACCGGCGTCGCGGGCTGGCGGGCGCCGAGTCGCGTCCAGACAGCGGCGAACACGCCGGACAGGATGATGATGAAGACCGGGTTGATCGACTGCACCCACGAGACGGGCATCTCCCACCCGAACAGGGTGCGATCGAGACGCTCGTCGGAGTACACCGTCAGCACGGTGAACTGCTGCTGGTACAGCGACCAGAACGCGACGCTGGTCACGAAGAGCGGCAGGAAGCCCCACACCCGCGAGCGCTCCTCCGCGTCGATCCGGCGGCTCGACAGGATCACCGCGAAGTAGGTGATCGCGGCCACGACGGTGACCACGATGACGATCGGGGAGAGGTTGTCGGCGCGGATCACCCCGACGAGGCTCAGCACGGCGATGAGCACGACCGCGGCGATCCCGACGCCCCACACCCACGGCAGTCGGGCCGCCGGCAGCGGGTTCGCCACCCGTCGCGCCTCGTCGGGCAGCGAGCGACGCCCGAAGGCGTACTGCACGAGTCCCGCCGTCATGCCGATCGCCGCAAGTCCGAAGCCGTAGTGGAATCCCGCGTTCTGCTGGAGCAGTCCGGTGAGGAACGGACCGAGGAAGGCGCCGAGGTTGATGCCGAGGTAGAACAGCGAGAAGCCGGCGTCGCGGCGCACGTCGTCGGCGCGGTAGAGCGTGCCGACCACCGAGGTGGCGTTCGCCTTCAGTCCGCCCGACCCCAGCGCCACGAGCACGAGGCCGACGCCCACGCCGACGAGCCCCGGCAGCACCGCGAGGGCGACGTGCCCTGCCACGACGATCATCGCGCTCACGAAGAGCACCCGTTCCGCCCCGAAGAGCCGGTCGGCGAGCCACGCACCCAGCACCGTCGCCAGGTACACCGATCCGCCGTACGCGCCGAGGATGCCGCCGGCGACCGCCTTCGGGATGCCGAGACCGCCGTCCTCCACCGAGAAGTAGAGGTAGATGAGCAGGATGCCCTGCATGCCGTAGAAGCTGAACCGCTCCCACATCTCCACCCCGAAGACGTGCACCAGCGACCACGGCTGCCCGAAGAAGCGGGTGTCGTCGTCGCGGTTCCTGCGGTTCCCCCGGGGCTGCTGCGCCGTCGTGCTCATCCCTCGACGGTAGTCCGCGAGGGGAGGTGCCCACGAGGGGTTGACGCACGGGTCCGCACGGGGGTGCGCGGATAGAATGAAGATGCCGCGCGTTCGCGCGTGCCGCATCCTCTCCCGCATCCGACCATTGGAGCCACCATGGCCGAACAGTCCCGCCTCGACAAGGTCATCGCCCTCGCCCGCCACCGCGGGTTCGTGTTCCAAGCGGGTGAGATCTACGGCGGTTCGCGTTCGGCCTGGGACTACGGCCCCCTCGGCACGGAGCTGAAGGAGAACATCCGTCGGCAGTGGTGGCAGACGTTCGTGCGCGGCCGCGGCGACATGGTCGGACTCGACTCCAGCATCATCCTGCCCAAGCGCGTGTGGGAGGCATCGGGCCACGTCGCCACCTTCACCGACCCGCTCGTCGAGTGCCTCAGTTGCCACAAGCGCTTCCGCGCCGACAACCTGCTCGAGGACTTCGAGGCCCGCAAGGGTCGGGCGGCCGAGAACGGTCTCGCCGACGTGCCCTGCCCGCACTGCGGCACCAAGGGCCAGTACACCGAGCCCAAGTCGTTCTCGGGTCTGGTGAAGACCTACCTCGGCGTCGTCGACGACGAGTCGGGCCTGCACTACCTGCGCCCCGAGACCGCCCAGGGCATCTTCGTGAACTTCTCGAACGTGCTCACCGCGAGCCGCAAGAAGCCGCCGTTCGGCATCGGACAGGTCGGCAAGGCCTTCCGCAACGAGATCACCCCCGGCAACTTCATCTTCCGCACACGCGAGTTCGAGCAGATGGAGATCGAGTTCTTCACCGCTCCCGACGACGCGCCGCAGTGGTTCGAGCACTGGGTCGAGGCCTGCTGGAACTGGTTCATCGACCTGGGCATCGATCCCGAGAACATGCGGCAGTTCGACGTGCCGAAGGAGGACCGCGCGCACTACTCCGCCGGCACCATCGACGTCGAGTACCGCTTCGGTTTCCCCGGCAAGGAGTGGGGCGAGCTCATGGGTGTCGCCAACCGCACCGATTACGACCTCTCCAGCCACAGCGAGGCCTCGGGGCAGAGCCTGTCGTACTTCGACCAGGCCACCGGCGAGCGGTACACGCCGTACGTGATCGAGCCGTCGTTCGGGCTGACCCGGTCGATGATGGCGTTCCTCGTCGACGCCTACCGCGAGGAGCAGGTGCCCAACGCCAAGGGCGGCACCGACGTGCGGACCGTGCTCAAGCTCGACCCCCGCCTCGCCCCGGTGAAGGCCGCCGTGCTGCCGCTGTCGCGCAACGAGAACCTCTCCCCGCTCGCCCGCGAGGTCGCCGACATGCTGCGCGGCACCTGGGCGATCGACTTCGACGACGCCGGTGCCATCGGTCGCCGTTACCGTCGCCAGGACGAGATCGGCACGCCGTTCTGCGTCACGGTCGACTTCGACTCGCTCGACGACCGGGCCGTGACGGTGCGCGACCGCGACACGATGGCGCAGGAGCGCGTCTCCATCGACCAGCTGCACGCCTACCTCGCCGAGCGCCTCAAGGGCGCCTGAGCCACAGCATCCGGTCCGAACCGACGCCCTCATCTCCGACAGTCGCCCTCGCGGTGACTGCCGCGGTGGGGGCGTCGTCGTCGGCGCCGTCCGTCAGGCCTTCTCGGCCTTCGCAGCCGCCTTCATCGCCTTCTTGTGTTCGCGCACCTTCGTCAGGGACTCCGGGGAGACGATGTCGGCGACGCTGCGGAACGACCCCTCGACGCCGTAGTCCCCGGCGGCCTCGCGCCATCCCGCTCCGGTGAAGCCGTATTGCTTGCCCAGCAGTGCCAGGAAGATCTTCGCCTTCTGCTCGCCGAAGCCCGGAAGGGCCTTCAGCCGCTTCAGCACCTCGGTGCCGTTCGGCTCACCCTGCGTCCAGATGGCGGCGGCGTCGCCGTCCCAGTCGTCGACGATGGTCTGGCACAGCGTCTGCACCCGCGTCGCCATCGATCCGGGGAAGCGGTGCACCGCCGGCGTCGTCTTGAACGCCTCGAGGAACTCCTCGGGGTCCATCCCGGCGATGGCGCCGGCATCCGCCGCTCCCGTGCGCTGCGCGATCTTGAGGGGGCCGGTGAACGCCGTCTCCATCGGGATCTGCTGGTCGAGCAGCATCCCCACGAGCAGGGCGAGGGGGTTGTCGGTCAGCAGCTCGTCGGCGGCGGTGTCTCCGGTGATGTGAAGGGCCATGCCCCCATTCTCGCAGGGAGGCCCCACCCTCGCCTCTGCCTCCGCGGATGCCCGCGCGAGGTCGGGGTCAGGCGGAGGCGGCGTCGTCGAGCGGGTCGACCGCGGCGACGGCCGGAGCTTCGGGGGAGAGGCCGTAGAGGGTCTCGAGCGCAGCGGTGAAGTCGGCGGCGCGGCCGTCGGCGGCGAGCTCGTGCGCGCGGCTCGTGGGGGTGTGCAGCAGCACGCCGGTGAGGTGGCGCAGCGCCTGCTCGACCTTGCCGTCTTCGTCGCCCCGGGCGCGGGCCCGGTCGATCTCGGCGTCGAGCAGGGAGAAGATGTGCGAGC
>DAMDKH010000070.1:0-2641 GCA_032099965.1 Microbacterium sp. | reverse complement strand
GCCGCCTCGCGCACCACGTCGCGCGCGGCGTCGGTGGCCTGCAGCTCCTCGAGCGGGGCGTGGAGGCGGATGGTCTCGAGGTCGAGCAGCGCCACGCCTTCGAGTGCGGCGACGGCGGGGTCGACGTTGCGCGGCATGCCGAGGTCGACGACGAGCTGCTTCGCGTGGGTGACCGGGCATCCGGCGGCGACGGGACCGGTCGGCGCCTGCAGGTGCTGCGGGCCGAGCACGGGCTCGGTGGCCGAGGTGCAGGTGATCAGAAGGCTCGAGTGGGCCGCGGTGCGGGCGTAGTCGGCCTCGGCGACCGGACGGATGCCGTGCTTCGCGGCGAAGATCTCGGCACGGCCCGACGGGGAGTAGACCGAGATGTCGACGGCGCCGCGCTCGCGGAGCGTGGCGAGCGTGACGGCGGCATAGGCGCCGGTGCCGACGAGGAGCACGCGCTCGGCGGACCAGTCGGCGATGCGGCTGTCGGCCAGCTCCAGGGCGAGACGCACGAGCGAACGGCCGGCACGACCGAGGGCGGTGACGTTCTTGACCTTGCGCTGGGCCTGGCTGGCGCGCTGGAAGAGGCGCTCCAGCTCGGGGGAGGTGGTGCCCTCCTTGCGTGCCGACTTCAGTGCCCGACGCACCTGCCCGGCGATCTCGCCCTCGCCGGAGACGACCGATTCGAGGCCGGAGGCCACCGAGAAGAGGTGCTCGGCCACGTGGCGGCCGGAGTGCACGTCGTAAGCGCCGTCCAGATCGGAGGCGGGGATGCCGGTCGCGGCTTCGACCGCTTCGAGCACCGCTTCGACGCCGATGGCACCGGCCGCGGTGACCGGCTCATCCATTTCGACGTACGCCTCGAACCGGTTGCACGTCGCGAGAACGACCGCACCCTGCACGCACGGCGTCATGCCCACGAGAGTGGGGGCGACGTCGTCGGGGGTGCGGCTCAGGCGTTCGAGCAGATCGAAGCTGGCGGTCTTGTGACTCGCCGTGACACACAGCAGCACTCCTCGATTCTACCGCAGCGCCGGCGATGGTCGGCCGCGGTGCCGGGATCCGGCCGTCACAGCTCCGGGTGCGCGGGGGACGCGGGCACAACTCAGGACAGCGGGGGCCCGATCGGCGCCCTGCGGCACCTGTGGGGAGATAGCGGGGGCTGCGTCCTGAGTTGTGGCACGGGCGTCCGCACAACGACGCGATGGGAGGATGGAGGTATGGCCCTCTCCGACGCTCCGCTCCTGCGCGCCCTCGCCGGCGACCGCCCCGCCACCACTCCCGTCTGGTTCATGCGCCAGGCCGGTCGCTCGCTGCCCGAGTACCGGGAACTGCGGGTGGGGACGCGGATGCTCGACGCCTGCCTCACCCCCGACCTCGCCGCCGAGATCACGCTGCAGCCGGTGCGCCGCCACGGCGTGGATGCGGCGGTGTTCTTCAGCGACATCGTGATCCCGCTGCGTCTGGCCGGGGTCGACGTCGAGATCGAGCCCGGTCGGGGTCCCGTGTTCGCCAACCCGGTGCGGACCGCGGCCGACGTCGACCGCATCACCGCGATCGACCCGGAGTCGCTCGACGCGTCGGCCATCGCGGAGGCCGTGCGTCTGACCGTCGCCGAGCTCGGCGACACCCCGCTCATCGGGTTCGCCGGGGCGCCGTTCACCCTCGCCGCCTACCTCGTCGAGGGCGGGCCCTCGAAGGAGCACCTGCGCGCGCGGGCCATGATGCACGCCGACCCCGACTCGTGGAACCGCCTGGCGGGCTGGCTGGCGCAGGTGTCGCGCGTGTTCCTCGGCGCGCAGCGGGATGCCGGAGCATCCGTCGTCCAGCTCTTCGACTCGTGGGCGGGCGGCCTCAGCCCGGCCGACTACCGCACGTTCGTGCGTCCGCATTCGCACACCGCGCTGGAGGGCATCGGCCTGCCGACCATCCACTTCGGCGTGGGGACGGGACCGTTCCTCGCCGACATGCGCCTCGACGGTGCCGCCGACGGCGTGGGCGTCGACTGGCGGATGCCGCTCGACGAGGCCGCGGCGATCCTGGGTCCCGATGTCACGGTGCAGGGCAACATCGACCCGGCCCTGCTGTCGGCCCCGTGGCCGGTGCTCGAGGCACACGTGCGCGACGTGCTCGCGCGCGGTCGGGCGGCGCGGGCACACATCGTCAACCTCGGTCACGGGGTGCCGCCGGAGACCGATCCCGATCAGCTCACCCGCATCGTCGAGCTCGTGCACTCCCTTTCCGACTGAGCGGTGGGCCGGTTATCCCCGGCGGACGTCTCGGGCGGCGGTGGGAGGATGGAAGGCATGATCGACCCCAGCGAACTCGCCGCCCGCGCCGCCGAGAAGCACGTCATCGTCATCGGTGGCGGAATGGGGGGCCTCATCGCCGCCAGGGAGTGCGCGAAGGTGGGCATGCGGGTCACGGTGCTCGAGGCCTCGGATGCTCCGGGAGGCGCGATCCGCGGCGCGGAACTCGACGGGGTCGCGGTCGACGCCGGCGCGGAGAGCTTCGCCACTCGTGGGGGGCACGTGCGGGCGTTGATCACCGAGCTCGGCATCGCCGACCGCATCGTGGCGCCCACCCCCGGCGGTGCGTGGCTCGCCGGCATCCCCGGGGTCGGAGCAGCCCCGGCGTTTCCGGCTGCGGCGCCGCG
>DAMDKH010000069.1:0-9095 GCA_032099965.1 Microbacterium sp. | reverse complement strand
CGGCCCGGTTCCCCAGGCGATGTGGAAACGGGGCACGGAGTTGCCGGGTCCGAGGGCGCCGTAGCCACCGCGCTCCGCCCAGCCCACGACGGGGAAGAACCCGACGCCGCGCTCGCGCAGCCAGGCGCGCTTCTCGCCCGCCGCGAAGTGGAGGTACGCCTCGGCCCATCGCCGCGCCCACTCGTCCTCCGGGCGGTCGAAGCCCGCGGTGCCGAACCAGTCCTGCGCGGCGAGTTCGGGGGAGTCGCGGATGCCCATCCGACGCTGTTCCGGGGAGTCGACGAGGAACAGGCCGCCGAACGACCACCAGGCCTGGCCCCCGAGATTCGTGCGCGGCTCCTGGTCGACGAGGATCACACGGCGTCCGGCATCCAACGCCTCCGCGGCGGCCACGAGGCCGGCCAACCCCCATCCGATCACAAGGACATCCGTGGACAGGGGCGAATGCGTCATGGGGTCTCCGTCGAATCCTGACGAGTGCGGGTCTCGAGCGTCGGTCGTCCGTCGGCGCGGGCGCCGATGCCGGACGGTTCGAACGTGTTCACCATGGCATACGCCGCTCGTTCGAGGTAGTCCCACAGCGTGGATTCGTGCAAAGGCGACAAACCCGCCTCATCGACGGCCGTGCGCATGCAGCGCAGCCACCGATCCCGGGCATCGGGGTCGACGTGGAAGGGCATGTGCCGCATGCGCAGCCGCGGATGTCCGCGCGTCTCCCCGTAGGTGGCAGGACCGCCCCAGTACTGCTCGAGGAACAGCAGCAGGCGCTCCTCCGCGGGGGCCAGGTCCTCTTCCGGATACATGGGCTTGAGCACCGGGTCGAGAGCCACCTCGCGATAGAACACCGACACGATGCGGGCGAACGTGTCGCGGCCGCCGACCTCCTCGTAGAAGCTCATCCGTCCGTCTTCCCTTCCTCTGCGGCCGTCTTCTTGCGCCGCCAGATGCCCCGGGCGGGCGCGGGGACCCCCGTCACCGCGTTCGGGCGCGTCCGAGGCGGATTCGCCCCGCGGACGCGTCGTGCCCCGTCGAGTCCGACCGGGATGACGGCCTGCATGCGGGGCACGGGGATCTCCTTCTCGGCCAGCGCGGCGCGCAGGCGTTTGCGGAGCTCCTGCGCGACGTCGTCCTTCGCGTTGGCACGCGTCTTGATGACGAGTCGCACCACGAGGGCGTCGCCGTCGATGGACTCCAGCCCCCAGAGCTCGGGCTTCTCGATGATCCTCGTGCGCCACTTCGGGTCCTTCGCCAGCCCCTGAGCGGTCTCGAGCATCGTCTGCTCGACGTCGTCGAGATCGACGTCCGTCGGCACTCCGGTGTCGATGATCGCGCGGGCCCACCCCTGGGACATGTTGCCGATGCGGGTGACCTCGCCGTTGCGGACGTACCAGAGCGTGCCGTTCACGTCGCGCACCTGCGTGATCCGCACGCTCACGTACTCGACCACCCCCGTGGCCAGGCCGAGGTCGACGACGTCGCCGATTCCGATCTGGTCCTCCGCGACGAGGAAAATGCCGTTCAACACGTCTTTGACGATGTTCTGGGCCCCGAAGCCGAGCCCCGCTCCGACGGCCGCGGTCAGCAGCGTCAGGGAACCGAGGAGTGCGTTGTCGATCGCGTTGACGATGAGCACGAGGGCGACGACCACGAGCATCACGTTGACGATGTTCTGCAGGATCGTGCCGAGCGTCCGGGTGCGCTGCACGAGGCGCATGTCGGCCAGCGGCGAGCGTTCGAGCGCCTGCGTGTCATCGACGGAGGCCTTGTTCTTCGCGCTGTCGACGATGCGTGCCACGACGCGGCGGATGACGACCCGCAGCGCGAGTCCGATCAGCACGCAGACGAGGATGATGATCGCGATCGTCAGGGCCCGACCGCCCACGACACGGAGCACGTCGAGGAACCCCGTCCAGAGGGTCGGCACGTCGGTCACGGCGGGGGGAGGGGTGGGGGTCTCGAACGGGGTCATCACCGTCGATTCTACCGAGGGCGGTTCCGGGGCTCCTGGATGCGACGAGGGCTCGGCCGTCGTCCGCAGACGATGGCCGAGCCCTCGGAAGGCGACCGGGTCAGTCGTCGGCGTCGCGCGACTGAGCCGCGAGTGCCCGTTCGACGTCGGCGAGGTTCTCGAGCACCAGGCGACGCAGCGCGGGCGGTGCATCCTGGTGCGCGGCGAGCCACGCACGGGTCGCGTCGCGCAGAGCGGTGTCGGCGAGCGCCGTCGGGAACAGGCCGGTGACCAGGTACTGCGCGATCTGATAGCTGCGCGACTCCCAGATCGGGAGGAGCATGTCGAAGTACGCCGGCACGAACTCGCGCAGCGCGTCGACCCCGGCAGGGTGCACGAACCCGAGCGCCGCAGAGCGCACGATCGTGTTCGGGGCGTCGTCACGTTCGATGAGCGAGGCCCATGCGGCCTTCTTCGACGCGACGTCGGGCAGGGCGGCTCGGGCCTGGGCCGCGAACTCGCCTCCCTTCGCCGTGTTGTCGGCCGCGAGTGCGGCATCGATCGTCGCGGCGTCCGTGGCGCCGATCGTCGCGAGACCGACCAGCAGCTGCCAGTTCAGGTCGGCGTCGATCTCTAGTCCCGGGAGCGTCTCCTCACCGGAGCGCAGGCGCCCGATGATCCCCGCGTGCTCGGGGGTCACGAGGGAGGTGGCGAAAGCGGTGACGAACTGCAGCTGGCTGTCGCTGCCCGACTCCGCGGACTCGGCGAGGGCCCAGAGCCCGTCGGCGACCTTGAGGCGGGCCGCCGCACGATCCTCGGGGGCGACGTACAGCGTCGCCGCCGTGCGCAGCTGCGCGAGGGTCGTGCGCACCGTGGTGGACTCCGTCTCGCGGCCGATGTTGCCGAGCACGAGGTCGATGTAGTCCGAGGCCGCACTCTCGGCGTCGCGGGTCTGATCCCAGGCCGCCCCCCACACGAGGGAACGGGCGAGCGGGTCGTGGATGTCGGCGAGGTGCGCGATCGCGGTGGCCAGCGAACGCTCGTCGAGCCGGATCTTGGCGTAGGCCAGGTCGTTGTCGTTCAGGAGCACCAGGTCGGGCTGAGCGATGCCCTGCAGCTCCGGCACCTCGGTGCGGTCGCCGTCGATGTCGACCTCGACGTAGTGCGACCGGGTGAGGGCGCCGTCGGTCAGGGTGTAGAAGCCGATCCCGAGACGGTGCGGGCGGATCGTCGGGTAGTCGGCGGGCGCGGTCTGGGTGACGGCGAATCGCGAGATGATCCCGGCCCCGTCGTCGACGATCACGGGCTCCAGGGTGTTGACGCCCGCCGTCTCGAGCCACTTGCGCGACCACTCGCCGAGATCGCGTCCGCTCGTCGACTCGAGCTCGGTGAGCAGGTCGCTGAGCTCGGTGTTGCCCCACGAGTGCTTCTGGAAGTACTGGGACACACCGGCGAAGAACGCCTCGATGCCTACCCAGGCGGCGAGCTGCTTGAGCACCGACCCGCCCTTGGCGTAGGTGATGCCGTCGAAGTTGACCTGCACGTCCTCCAGGTCGTTGATCTCGGCGACGATGGGATGCGTCGACGGCAGCTGATCCTGGCGGTACGCCCAGGTCTTCTCCATCGCATTGAAGGTCGTCCACGCCTCGGTCCACTCGGTGGCCTCGGCCGTGGCGATGGTCGACGCCCACTCGGCGAACGACTCGTTCAGCCACAGGTCGTTCCACCACTTCATGGTCACCAGGTCGCCGAACCACATGTGGGCGAGCTCGTGCAGGATCGTGACGACGCGGCGCTCCTTGACGGCGTCGGTCACCTTGCTGCGGAACACGTAGGTCTCGGTGAAGGTCACCGCACCGGCGTTCTCCATCGCCCCCGCGTTGAACTCGGGCACGAAGAGCTGGTCGTACTTGGCGAAGGGGTAGGGGACGCCGAACTTCTCCTCGAAGTACGCGAAGCCCTGACGGGTCTTGTCGAAGATGTACTCCGCGTCGAGGTGCTGCCACAGGCTCTTGCGCCCGTAGACGCCGAGCGGGATGACACGGCCCGAGGCGCTGGTGAGCTCGGAGAAGGTCGACTCGTACGGGCCGGCGACGAGCGCGGTGATGTACGACGAGATGCGCGGCGTCGGCTCGAAGCCCCAGGTGGCGGTCGCACCGTCGTCGTGGACGATCGGCTCGGGCGTGGGGGAGTTGGAGACGACCTTCCACGCCGCCGGCGCGGTCACGGTGAACTGGAAGGTGGCCTTGAGGTCGGGCTGCTCGAACACCGCGAACACGCGGCGGGAGTCGGGGACCTCGAACTGCGAGTAGAGGTAGACCTCGCCGTCGACCGGGTCGACGAACCGGTGCAGTCCCTCGCCGGTGTTCGTGTACAGGCAGTCCGCGTCGACCACGAGCACGTTCTCGGCCTGGAGTCCCGTGAGGGCGATGCGCGAGTCGGCGAAGACCTCGCTCGGGTCGAGCTGCTCGCCGTTGAGCGAGATCTCGCGCACATCGCGGGCGATCAGGTCGATGAAGGTGAAGCTCTCAGGCGTCGCGGTGAAGCGCACCACGCTGCGGGAGCCGAACACCTCGGCGCCCTTCGTCAGGTCGAGCGCGATCTCGTAGGACTCGGTGCCGATGACGTCGCGTCGCTCCTGCGCTTCGATACGGGTGAGATTCTCTCCAGGCACAGTGTGTAACTCCCAGGGGTGAGGGGACGTCGCCGGGGAATGGCGCAGTTGGCGCCGACGGCAACCATGACAGCCTACGCCAGCATGCGACCCGAGGAGGTCCCGGAGGATGAAAGGATAGGAGGGTGAGTGCGATCGAACCCGTAGTCGTTCCGTTTGCCTCCGCTGCCGCAGCGGAGGGCCCCGCCTATGTCAGCACGCCCACGGCGTACGACGGCATCCTCCTCGCCGGCTTCGGCGGTCCGGAGGGCCAGGAGGATGTGATCCCCTTCCTGCGCAACGTCACCCGAGGCCGCGGCATCCCCGACGAGCGTCTGGAGGAGGTGGCCCACCACTACCGTCATTTCGGCGGCGTGAGCCCCATCAACGGGCAGAACCGGGCCCTGAAAGCGGCGCTCGAGGCGGAGCTCGCGGCGCGCGGCATCGACCTCCCGGTCTACTGGGGCAACCGCAACTGGGCCCCGTACCTCGAAGAGGCCGTGCAGGAGGCCGCGGACGCCGGAGACACCACGCTTCTGGCCTTCGCCACCAGCGCCTACAGCTCGTTCTCGAGCTGCCGCCAGTACCGCGAGGACTTCGCCCGCGTGCTCACCGACACCGGCCTCGGCGAGCGGGTCACGATCGACAAGATCCGTCCGTTCTACGACCACCCCGGGTTCGTCGAGGCGTTCGAGCGCGGCGTCCGCGAGGCGATCGAGGGCTTCCTCGCCCAGGGTGTGGCGGCGGGCGACATCCAGATCCTCTTCTCGACCCACAGCATCCCGACCGCGGATGCGCAGCGTTCCGGCGCTCGAGACATCGACTGGGGCGACGGCGGCGCCTACGCGGCCCAGCACGAGGCCGTCGCCGCCTGGGTGATGGACCGGGTGCTCCAGGTTCTGCCCACGGCGGCCGGCGTCTCGTGGGAGCTCGTCTACCAGTCGCGCAGCGGCCCCCCGTCGCAGCCGTGGCTCGAACCCGACGTCTGCGACGTGATCGGCGAGCTGTCCTCTCGCGGACGCCGCGCGGTGGCCGTCGTACCCCTGGGATTCATGAGCGACCACATGGAGGTGCTCTGGGACCTCGACACCGAGGCGAAGGAGGCCGCCGACGAGGCCGGGCTCCTTTTCGTGCGCACGCCGACCCCCGGTGTGTCTCCGACCTTCGTCGCCGGCATCGTCGATCTCATCCAGGAGCGGCTCGAGGGTCGTCCGCGCGACCAGCGTCAGCACCTGACCGACCTTCCGGGCGGCTTCGACGTGTGCCGACCGGGATGCTGCGAGAACATCCGCGCAGGGTTCAAGCCCGCCGCCTCCGGCATCGCGCCCTGACCTCCGAGCCGCGGGAACGCGGTTCCGCTCTCCCTAGGATGGTTCGCATGCGCATCCACATCGCCACCGACCACGCCGGTCTCGACTTCTCCACCCGTCTGCAGGAGCATCTGCGCGCGCACGGCCACGAGGTCGTCGACCACGGACCCGTGGAGTACGACGCGCTCGACGACTACCCCGCGTTCTGCATCCGTGCCGCGCAGGCCGTGGTCGCCGACCAGGCGGCCGGCGTCGACGCGGCCGGCGTCGTGTTCGGCGGCTCGGGGAACGGCGAGCAGATCGCGGCCAACAAGGTGGCGGGAGTGCGCGCCGCGCTCGTGTGGAACCTCTCGACGGCCGAGCTCGCGCGCGAGCACAACGATGCCAACGTCATCTCCATCGGCGCGCGGCAGCACACCTACGACGAGGTCACGGCATTCATCGACCGGTTCCTCGACACGCCGTTCACCCGCGAGGAGCGCCACGTGCGCCGCATCGCGCAGATCGCCGACTTCGAGCGGGACGGCTCGCTCGTGCCCGACCCGCGAGGCTGACATGCCCGAGGGCCATTCCGTCCATCGCATCGCCCGGCAGTTCGAGCGGAACTTCGTGGGGAAGACGGTCCGCGCGTCGAGCCCGCAGGGGCGTTTCGCCGAAGGGGCCGCGGTCCTCGACGGCCGCGCAGCGGTGAGCGTCCAGGCGGTCGGCAAGCAGATGTTCCTCGAGACCGAGGGGGCGATCTGGCTGCGTGTGCATCTGGGGCTCTACGGCGCCTGGGACTTCGCCGGCGAGATCCTCGTCGACCCGACCATCGCCTCGGCGAACGGGCGCATGGGCCAGACCAACCAGCGCGGCACGGTGCTGGAGGAGGCGATCCTCGACGACGCGGGGGAGAACTCGCTCGCCTCCATCGGAGCGCCGCGCCGCGCGCGCGTGCACGTGCGGATGTCGGAGCAGACGAGGGGCCTGGGTGACGAGGAGGACGCCGTCACCGAGTGGCCGCCGCCTGTCGTCGGCCAGGTGCGACTGCGTCTGATGACCGACATCACGGCGGCCGACCTGCGCGGCCCGACGGCGTGCGTGCTCCAGTCACCCGAAGAGGTGCTCGCCACCATCGCCAAGCTCGGTCCCGACCCGCTCGTGGGGGATCCGGTGGAGAACGAGGAGCGCTTCGTGCGTGCGGTGCGCAAGAAGGCGACGCCGATCGCCCTTCTGCTCATGGACCAGTCCGTCGTCAGCGGCATCGGCAACGTCTATCGCGCCGAGATGCTCTACCGTCAGCGGCTGAACCCGCACACGCCGGGGCGCGAGGTTCCGGAAGACATCGTGCGGGCGCTCTGGCACGACTGGGTGCGGCTGCTGGACATCGGCGTCGAGACGGGTCAGATGATGACCATGGACGACCTCGCGCCCGACGCGTACCGCGCCGCCATGGCGAACCGCGACGACCGGCACTGGGTGTACCACCGCGCCGGGCTGCCGTGTCGGGTGTGCGGCACGGAGATCGCCCTGGAGGAGATCGGGGCGCGCAAGCTGTACTGGTGCCCGCGCTGCCAGGCGTGACGCTCGGCTCGGCGCCCCGTCGGTCGTAGGCTGGAGCGATGCGTCAGAACCCCAGTTTCACGTTGGCCGACCAGGCCGAGATCCGCCGGGTGATCGACCGTCATCCGTGGGCGACGGTCATGAGCAGCGGTGCCGACGGCCCCGTCGCCTCGCACTATGTGGTGCTCCTCGACGACGAGCGCGACGATCTCACCGTGGTCGGTCATGTGGGCCGCCCGGACGATGCGATCCTCGGTCTCGGAGAGCGGGAGATGCTCCTCGTCTTCCAGGGACCGCATGGCTACGTCTCACCGGGGTGGTACGGCGACGTCCCCGCGGTGCCGACCTGGAACTACGTGGCGGTGCATCTCTCCGGCATCCCGGAGGTGCTGGACGCCGACGAGAACCTTCGTATCCTCGACCGGCTCGTCGACCGCTTCGAAGGGGCGCTTCCGAATCCGCGGGGGATGTGGGAGCGGCCCAACGATCCCGCCTTCGTCGAGCGCCTCGCGGCGGGCACCGTGGGCTTCCGCCTCACGCCGACCCGCGTGGTGGCCAAGCGCAAGCTCAGTCAGAACAAGCCGGCCGAGACCGTCGAGAACGTGATCGCCGAGCTGCGTGGCGACGGTCCCTATGCCAACGGCGCCCTCGCCGACGAGATGCACCGGGCGCAGGCGGCTCGGCGCCCGGGACCGGCATGACCGCTCGCGGCGCCACCTTCTCCCTGATCCGTGCGGCGCGACTCGTCGGCCCGGGGAGCGAGCACCTGATCGACGACGAGCCGGTCGACCTGCACCTCGCCGACGGGCGGATCGTCGACATCGCCCCGACCGGCGCGCTCCCCACCTCGGGCGAGGTCCTGGACGCCGACGGCGCCTGGGTGGTGCCGGGCCTCTGGGACAACCACGTGCACACCGTGCAGTGGGCTCTGACCACGGAGCGCGAGGCGCTGGGTGCCGTGCGCACCGCGTCGGAGGCAGCGGCCCGGATGGCCGTCGCCGTACCTCTCCCCGACGGGCGGCGGGTCGGAACGGGCTATCGCGACGCCCTGTGGCCCGACGCTCCGACTCTCGCGGTCCTCGACGCGGCGACGGGGGAGACGCCCACCTATCTCATCAACGCCGATGTGCACAGCGTGTGGCTCAACTCCGCGGCCCTTCGTCGGGAGGGCTATCGCAGCGAAGACGGCGTGCTGCGCGAGGAGGACGCCTTCGAGATCTCACGTCGCCTCAACGCCGTCGACCCCGCGCATGGCGACCGGGCGGTGATCGCCGCGGGGGAGCGGGCCGCCGCCCGCGGAGTGACCGGCGTCGTCGATTTCGACATGGCGTGGAACGCGGATGCCTGGCCACGCCGCATCGCCGCCGGCTTCGCGGCGCATCGGGTGGAGTTCGCGGTGTACCCGTTCGACCTCGACCGGGCCCGCCTGGTGGGACTGCGCACCGGCGAGCTCTGGGGGCCCACCGATGCGCGCGAGGTGGGCGGGGGACTCGTGCGGGTGGGACCGCTGAAGATCATCAGCGACGGTTCGCTCGGGACGCGCACGGCGGCGTGCAGCCACCCGTATCCGGGCGACCCGGGCAATTTCGGGGTGCTGACCGTTCCCCGCGACGAGCTGATCGACCTGCTCACGACGGCCGTG
>DAMDKH010000068.1:0-9106 GCA_032099965.1 Microbacterium sp. | reverse complement strand
GCACGATGATGGACGGCACGAACACCAGGGCGTTCACCACGAAGCACGAGGCCGCATCGGCGAACACGAGCAGCAGACCGGCGACGGCCGGGCCGAGCACCCGGGCGCCGTTGATGATGACCTCGTTCATGCTCACGGCGCTCGTGACGCGCTCTCGCCCCACGACGTCGAGCACCAGCAGCTGCCGCGCCGGATTGTCGGCGGCGAAGGCGAGACCGTGCGCGAGCGACAGCGCCGCGAGCATCCAGATCTGCAGCACTCCCCCGAAGGCGAGAGCCGCGAGCAGACCGGCGATCGTCATCTGCGCCGCCGCCGTCACGAGCAGCACCGCTCGGCGCGAATAGCGGTCGACGAGCACGCCGACGAACGGTCCGAGCACCAGGGTCGGGAGCATCGTGCTGGCGGTGACGGCGCCGAGCGCCAGTCCGTCACCGCCGAGCTCGACCACCAGCCAGGCGATGGCCACCTGCGAGGCGGCACCGCCGGCGGCCGACAGCAGCTGCGCGATGCTCCACCGACGGTAGTCGCGGATGCGCAGCGCCGAGAACGACCGCGTCAACGCCTCACGGGTGAAGCGGTCGCGCCAGCTCACTGCGAGCGGAAGGCGGCGTCGAACGACGCGGTCGGCTTTGGCCACAGCAGCGACCGCACGTACTCGACCGCCTGGGCGGCGCCGTGCAGGCGGTCCATCCCGGCGTCCTCCCACTCGATCGAGATCGGACCGGTGTATCCGATCGCGTCGAGCGCACGGAACGCGTCCTCCCACGGCACGTCGCCGTGCCCCGTCGAGACGAAGTCCCATCCGCGGCGGGGGTCGCCCCAAGGCAGGTGGGAGCCGAGCACGCCCGCCCGTCCGTTGTGCGGACGCATCCGGGTGTCCTTGCAGTCGACGTGGTAGATGCGGTCCTGGAAGTCCCAGATGAAGCCGACGGGGTCGATGTTCTGCCACATCATGTGCGACGGATCCCAGTTGAACCCGAAGGCCTCCCGGTGGTCGACCGCTTCGAGGGCGCGCACGCTCGACCAGTAGTCGTAGGCGATCTCGCTCGGATGCACCTCGTGCGCGAACCGCACCCCTTCCCCGTCGAAGACGTCGAGGATCGGGTTCCACCGGTTCGCGAAGTCCTCGAAGCCGCCCTCGATGACCTCCTCAGGCACCGGGGGGAACATCGCCAGGTACGGCCAGATCGACGAGCCGGTGAACCCCACGACGGTATCGACGCCGAGCTTGCGGGCCACGCGCGCCGCCCGCTTCATGTCATCGGCCGCCCGCTGCCGCACCCCCTCGGCCTCGCCATCGCCCCACACGTAGTCGCGCAGGATGGCCTGGTGGCGGAAGTCGATGGGGGCGTCGCACACCGCCTGCCCGGCGAGGTGATTCGAGATGGCGAACACCTGCAGTCCGTGCCGGTCGAGGATCTCGCGGCGGGAGGCGACGTACGCGTCGTCCTCGTCGGCGCGGCGCAGGTCGAGGTGATCGCCGGATGCGGCCATCTCCAGCCCGTCGTAGCCCCAGGCCGCGGCGAGCCGGGCCACCTCCTCGAAGGGCAGGTCGGCCCACTGGCCGGTGAACAGGGTGACGGGATGCGTGCTCATGCGGCTTCCTCCGTTGCAGCGGCCGGGTAGTTCTCGGCGATCCACGCCCAGCTCGTCCGCGCGCTCGCGAACGGCTCCATGCTGGGTTTGTCGACCTCCACGAGCACGGTACCGCCGAAGTCCGAGGGCAGCGCGTCGAGCGCGTCGCGCAGGGCGACGTCGCCCAGGCCCGGCTCCAGGAAGAAGCGCTGCGCCATGACGTCGAAGTAGGGGGTGCCCTTCTCGCGCGCGGCCGTCGCGAGCGAGAGATCCATGTCCTTCACGTGCAGGTCGGAGATGCGGTCCGCGTGGCGGGCCACCCACGACACGACATCGGCGCCGGTCCATGCGAGGTGCCCGAGATCCGGTCCCGCGGCGAGGATCGAGGCGGGCACGGCGTCGAGCACGTAGTCGTACTCGGCCTCCGTCTCGATCCAGGTGCCGACGTGGTTGTGCAGTGCCGCCGTCACGCCCTCGGCGGCGAGCACCTCGGCGGCCTGTCCGATGATGTCGGTGACCCGGTCGAGGCGTGCCGGGTCGAAGGCGTGCCCCGCCGCGGCCGCCTCGTCGATGCGCGGCCGACCCGGGGCCATGTCGGCGGCGAGGAACACGCGGTCCAGCCCGAGGAACAGCGACTCCTCCGCGCGTCGACGGATGCCGTCGAACCACCGGAAGTGCGCCTCGTCGTCGCCGGCGTGGTCGCGGCCGAACTCCTCCGGCAGACCGATGTGCACGTAGCCGGGTGTGACCTGCAGACCGGAGTCGGCGATCACCCGCGCGTACGCCTGCAGGGTCTGCGTGGGCAGCACCTCGAGCATGACCTTCGAGAAGCCCGCCTCGCGCACCTGGCGGAGCACCTCGGGCTGTCGGGCGAGGAAGCTCGGACGATCGAACTCCCATCCGACACTGCCGGGCTCGCCGGTGGAGTCGCCGAGCGACACGGTGATCCACTGGAGCGTGTTGAGCGAGAAGTGATCCCGGGTGAGCGTCATCGCCGTCTCCGTCCGTCCGCCGCGTCAGGCCGTGATCTCGGCGACCCAGCGCGCCGTGACCTGCGCGCTCTCGATCGGGTCCATGCTGGCGCGGTCCACCTCGATGATGACCCAGCCGTCCCAGCCCTCCGGGAGCGCTTCGAGAGTGCCGCGCAGGTCGACGCCTCCGAGACCGGGCTCGAGGTAGAGGCCGAGGTCGGTGGCCCGCTCGTAGGAGAGCCCCTCGTCGCGGCTGCGCCGGGCGAGGTCGAGATCGAGGTCCTTGAGGTGCAGGTCCTGCACGCGGTCCGCCCAGGCGACGATCGCCTCGCGGGCGCTGATGCCGGCCCACTCCAGGTGTCCGATGTCGAACGCCGCCCCGAGACGGGAGGCGTCGATCGCGTTCAGCACGTGCTCGTACTCGTGCTGCGTCTCGATCCAGGTGCCGACATGGTTGTGCAGCCCGGGCTTCACCCCTTCGGCGTTGAGCACGTCGACGGCCTCGTCGATGAGGTCGGTGAGCTCGTCGAGACGGTCCTGCGAGAAATCCGCGCCGACGGCGGGCTTCTGCCAGCGGATCGCGGTCTGGTCGACCTCGGCCGCGAGGAACACGGTCGAGAGGCCGAAGTAGTTCGATTCCTCGGCCTTGCGGCGCACGCCGTCGAACCAGTGGATGCGTTCGAAGGTGCCGCGTTCGAGCCGGCCGCCGTGGTCGCTCGCCAGCGGCACCTGCACGTAGCCGGGCGCGAGGGCCAGCCCCGACTCCTCCACCATCGCCGCGTAGTTCTGCAGCGTCTGGGTGTCGAGCACCTCCATCATCGTGGCGCCGAAACCGGCGTCGCGGATGGCCCGCAGCACGTCGGGGTACTCGGCGACGAAGGCCGGGTCGGCGAAGCGCCACAGGCTGGCGCTGTCGAGGTCGGCGGGGTCCTCCTTGACGTTGATCCACTGGATCGCGTTGAGCGCGAACTTCAGGTCCTTCACGGCCATGCGAGGGGTCCTTTCGAGGGAGCGGGGGGTCACTTCAGTCCGGTGGCGGCGACGCCCTGGATGAAGTACTTCTGCAGGAAGAGGAAGAGGATGAGGATGGGCAGCAGCACCACCATGGCACCGGCGAGCAGCAGGCCGAACGAGATGGTGTTGGAGGCCTGCGACGCGACCGAGAGGCCGACCGGCGCCGTGTAGGTGTCCTGCGACTGGGCCACGACGAGCGGCCAGAGGAAGTTGTTCCAGGAGGTCAGGAACGACAGGATCGCCACCGTCGCCAGCCCGGGGCCGGTGAGCGGGAGGAAGACGCGGAAGAAGATGCGCCCCTCCCCCGCACCGTCCAGGCGCGCGGCCTCCATGAGCTCGTACGGGACGCCGTGCGCGAACTGCCTCATGATGAACACGCACAGGGGCAGCACGAGCACGGGGAGGATGATGGCGATGAGCGAGTTCACCAGCCCCAGCTGCACGACGATGACGAACTGCGGCACGAACAGCGCCACGTACGGCACGATCATCGAGGCGATGACGAGCGGGAACACGAGCCCCCGTCCGCGGAAGCGCAGCTTCGCCAGCGCGTACCCGGCCATGGCGCTGAAGAGCACGTTGCCGACGATCGCGACCGCCGACACCACCACGCTGTTGAGCATGTAGGTGCCGAAGCCGCGGTCGGCGAACAGCTGGATGTAGTTCTGGAGCTGGAACGACTCGGGGAACCAGGCACCGGGATCACCGAGGAACTCCGCCTGGGTCTTGAACGATCCGAAGAACACCCAGACGAAGGGCAGAAGCATGAAGACGGTGATGACGGCGAGGGCGGTGTAGTTGAACGCCTGACGCGTCGGAGACAGGGTTTTCAATGTTTCGGCCTCAGGATTCTGAACTGGACGATCGCGACGATGCCCACGAGGAGCAGCAGCAGCACCGATCCCGCCATCGAGGCGGAGACGTTGCCGAAGCCGAACTGCTCGTAGACCCACACGGCGATCGACTTCGTGGAGCCGAGGGGCCCGCCCTTGGTGAGCAGGTACGGCTCCTCGAAGATGTTGAGGAACGACACGGTCTGCAGCACGGTGACGAGCAGGGTCGTCGGGCGCAGCAGCGGAAGGGTGATCGACCACAGCCGGCGCCAGGCGCCCGCGCCGTCGGTCGCGGCGGCCTCGTAGATCTCCTCCGGCACGGCCTGCAGGCCGGCGAGGAAGAGGATCATGCAGGTGCCGGTCGTGCGCCAGACGCCCATCATCACCACGGTGGTGACGGCCCATCCGGGCTCCCCGAGCCAGTTCGGCTCCGGGAGTCCGAGGTCGCCGAGGGTGCTGTTGACCGGTCCGGTGATCGAGAACGCGTACTGCCAGATCACGGCGGCCGCCACGATGTTCGTGATGACGGGCACGTAGGCCGCGGCTCGGAAGAAGTTGCGCAGGCGGCGGATGCCGTTGTTGAGCATGAGCGCCAGCGCGAGGCCGAGCGCCATGCTGATCGGCACGCAGAGCACCACGAAGGTGACCGTGTTGAGGAACGCGCTCTGGAAGCCGGGGTTGGCGATGATCTCGGCGAAGCCCTCGAACCCGGTGAAGTTGACGTTCAGCGGGTCGCGGATGTCGCGGGCCGACATGTCGGTCATGCTCGCGCCGATGGCGAGGAGGGCCGGGATGCCGGTGAAGACGAGGAAGATCAGCAGGAACGGCGCGAGGAAGAGCCAGGCGGTGGTCGCTTCGGCCCGCGATCCCTCGTGCACCTTCCTGATCCGGCGGGGACCGGTCCCCCGGAGGCGCCGCGCGGGCGCCTCCGAGGTGACCATGGTGCGGGTCGCTGTGGTGGACATGATCGGGGTCAGTCGCCCATCCCGATCGACTCCGCCTGGGCCTGGGCCGCGTCGAGCGCGTCCTGAGCCGAGACGCCGCCGCGGACGACCTTCTCCATCTGCTCGCCGATCACGGTGCCGACCTGGCTCCAGGTCGAGACCTTCGGCAGCGTCACGCCGGTCTCGAGACCGGCCTCGACCGTCTCCAGCAGCGGGTCGCCGGCGAGGGAGGGGTCTTCCCAGGCGGCCTTGACCGCGGGCATGTTCTTGAAGATCTCGTACCACTTCACCTGGCTGTCCGGCTCCGACATGAAGCGGGCGAACTTCCACGCCGCATCCTTGTTCTCGGAGTCCGAGGGCACGAACCAGCTGCCGCCGCCGACCGTGGTCGCCGCGTCGCCGTCGGGTCCCACCGGCATCGTGGTGATCGTGAGGTGCTCATCGGCCCAGCCCTCGCCGTTCGCGTCGTCGAACCAGCCGACGAACCAGGGGCCACCGTCGATGATCGCGGCGTTCTTGCCGGTGCTCGACCACGAGACGGTGTCGAGGAACGCGGGGCCGTCGGGCGAGGCGAGGCCGTCGGCCATGAGACCGGCCCAGTATTCGAGCGCCTCGACGTTCTCCGGCGAGTTGATCGTCCACTCCTTCAGGTCGTCCGAGACGAACCCGCCGCCGTTCTGCTTCGCGAAGGTGAGCAGCTGGCGGGCGGTGTAGGCGTCGTAGGCCGCGTAGAGGGCGAGGGGGTACTCGACACCGGAGGCCTTGAGGTCCTCGCCGAACGTCCGCAGGCTGTCCCAGTCGGTGGGCGCCTCGGCGCCGGCCGCCTCGGCGAGGTCGGTGCGGTAGAGCACCATGTCGGCGTAGGCGTACCACGGCACACCGTAGGCGACGTCGTCGTAGACCGAGTTGTCCCAGATGACCTCGAAGAAGTCGTCGGGGTCGACGAGGTCGTCCGGGACCGCGTCGAAACCGCCGGTGGCGATGAGCGACGACTGGGTCTCGGTGAAGGCGTAGATGAGGTCGGGCACGGTGCCGGCCGTGATCGCCGCGGTCATCTTCGACGCGAACTCCGCCTCGGGGATCTGCGTCATGTTGATCTCGACGTCGGGGTTGTCCTTCTGGAACTCCTCGAACATCTGCGGCAGTTCGGCGCCGTCTGCGCCCTGCGTCCAGATCTCCAGCGTGCCGGTGGCCGGCTCGTCGTCGACCGTGGTTCCGCTGCCGGCGGCGGAACCGCCGGAGTCGTCGCCGCGGCCGCAGCCGGTCAGGACCAGGGCGCTGGATGCGACCAGTGCGAGCCCGAGCATCGTCGCCCGGCGCCGCGAAGAGGGGTGGATGTGCATCGCGATCATCTCCTTGAGGGTGGGTAGTGCAGGGTCAGAGGGAAGCGGCGAGCGCGCGGGCGATGCGCACCGAGAGCGTGGCTCCGGTGAGCGTGGCGTTGCACGTCAGCGCGGTCGGGATGACGCCGTTTCCGGCGAGGGAGAGGTTGTCGAAGCCCCAGACGCGGCCGTCGGTGTCGACCACGCTCGTGCCGTCGTCGGCGAGCCCCATGCGCACGGTGCCCGTGTAGTGCAGGGATGCTCCGGGAGGCTGCACGGCGCGATCCTCGGTCGGGAAGTCGCCGATGACGGCGGCGGCCGCGCGCTGCACCTCCTGCGTGCGACGGATCTCCTCGAGATCGGCGTCGGAGTAGGAGAAGTGCACGGTCATGTGCGGCATGCCGAGGGCGTCCTGCAGGTCGTCCGAGAACTCGATGCGGTTCTCGGCACGGATCTCGGTGGCGCAGTACCAGCCGACGCTGAGCTTGTGGCGGCCTTCGAACATGCGCTCCATGAGCTGGCCGTGGGCCGGGCGCTCGGCACCGATCGAGGGGCTCCAGAACGACCCGATGAACGGTTCGCCCGCGGGCGGGACGATGATGTCGTCGTCGGTGAGGCCGAAGCGGGCGGCGTCGATGTCGACCTCTCCGTCGATGGTGGCGTGCTCGTTCAGGTAGGCGCCGAGGGCGGTGGGGCGGATGCCCGACGCCCACAGCAGCTGCGGCGTCCGCAGGGCGTCTCCGGCGATGAGCACCTGGGTGCCGTGGACGGTCGACTCCTCGCCCGTGACGAGGTCGCGCAGAGCGAGCCCGGTGACGTGCGCGCCGTCGTGCTCGATCCGGTGCACGAGCACTCCGCTGCGCAGCTCGACCCGGGGGTCGCTGCCGTCGAAGACGAAGGGGGCGATGTCGCGGGGTCCTGTCCGGGCGAACGGCTCTCCCTCGCGGGGTGCGCCGCCCATGGGCATGTACCCGAAGGCGCGGTCGGGGTCGGGGCTCGGCACCGCGTCGCGCAGCGCGGCGAACAGCGGCTCCTCGAACGGGTTGTGCACCCCGGCGACGAGCGGACCGACGTAGGTGCGCAGCAGACCGCGAGCGGTCTCCAGGTCGCGGTCCCACTCGTCCCGCGGCAGGAAGGCCGGGATCTCCTCGGCGTAGGGCCAGGGGGTCGCGGCGGTCCAGTGCACGCCCATCCCGCCGATGTTCCAGGCCACGGAGGCCCCGGGGAAGGCGGCGAAGTTGTGGCCGAAGAACGCCGCGGGGAAGACGCCGGACGACTCGGGGTCCCATCCGTCGCCCTCGATGGCGCTCATCGAGACGGCATCCTTCACGTACTCGATCTGGCGGGCGCGGCGCATGAGGTCGTCGTAGGAGGCGTTCATGGCGCTCTCGTCGGCCTCGACGAGGTGCTCGCCGGGCACGCCGGTGATCTGGCGACCGGCCTCCACCACGAGGATCGTGGCGTCGGGGGCCTGGCGGCGCACCTGCTCGGCGATGATCGCGCCGTTCGGGCCGGTGCCCACGATCACGAGGTCGAATGTGTCCGTCATGGAGATGTCCTTCTGTTCTGCGTCGAATCAGGAAGCGGGGTGAGCGGGAGGATCAGATCGGGGTGTCGATCCACCGCTGGTCGGCGGCGGCCTGCAGCACGGCCTCGGTGAGCTGCGCGGCGCGCACGCCGTCGGCGAAGGTCGGCAGGCCTTCGGGCTCCTCACCGCGCACGGCGGCGTAGGCATCGGCCACGAACCCGTTGAACGCGTCCTGGTAGCCCTGGGCGTGCCCCGCGGGAACGCGGGAGTAGCGGGCGATGCCGGGATGCGCCGTGAGCGGGTCGCGGAAGAGATGACGGCTGCCGTCTCGCTGCCCCACCCACAGCTCCTCCGGCCGCTCCTGGTCGAAGCGGAGGCTGGCCTGCGCGCCGTGGAGCTCGAGGGTGAGGGCGTTCTTGCGGCCGGCGGACATCTGCGACACGAGGAGCGTGCCGATCGCGCCGGAGGCCATCTCGACGAGGATCGCGACGGCGTCCTCGTTGGTGACGGGGCGTCCTCCGCGCTCGTCGTAGACGCGCCGCGTGCGGGCGGTGAGGCGCACGATGCGCTCGCCCGCCACGAACTCGAGCAGGTCGCAGAGGTGCGAGCCGATGTCGGCGAACGCGCGGGAGGGTCCGCCGTCGGCCGAGGTCACCCGCCAGTCGTCGTCGTCGGGCAGCAGCATCCAGTCCTGCAGGTAGCCGCAGTCGACCGTGAGCAGGTCGCCGATCTCGCCGGCCGCGACGCGGGCGCGGGCCTCGCGCACCATCGGGTGGTAGCGGTACACGAACGGCACGGCGGCGACCAGTCCGCGTTCCTGCGCGGCGAGCGCGAGGGCGCGGGCGTCGTCGACGGTGGTCGCCAGCGGCTTCTCGCAGATGACGTGGATGCCGGCGTCGATCACCGCCATCGCCAGAGC
>DAMDKH010000067.1:0-9178 GCA_032099965.1 Microbacterium sp. | reverse complement strand
GCGGGCCGAAACGGCTCCCCGCCACGGCGAACACCCCCTCGGCACGGGCGACGGAGCCGGGGGCCCGCAGCTGCGCGAGCAGCCGCGGGTGCAGGCGCTCGGCGTCATCGCCCAGCGCGTCGAGGAACACCTGACCCTGCGTCGTCATGCTCCCAGCGTAGGGGACCGTCGGCACGGGGCCGCAGACGCGCGGCATAGGATTGACGGGTGACCAAGCCTCGCCTCTACTCCGGAATGCAGCCCTCCGCCGACTCCCTCCAGATCGGCAACTACATCGGGGCCCTCCTCCAGTGGCGTGATCTGCAGACGTCGTACGACGCGTTCTTCTCGGTCGTCGATCTGCATGCGCTCACCGTCGCGCAGGACCCCGCGGTGCTCCGTGAGAAGACGCGTCGCACCGCCGCGCAGTACATCGCCGCGGGCATCGAGCCCTCGCAGTCGACGCTCTACGTGCAGTCCCACGTGCGCGCCCATGCCGAGCTCGCCTGGATCCTCAGCACGATCACCGGGTTCGGCGAGGCGAGCCGCATGACGCAGTTCAAGGACAAGTCCGCGCGGTACGGTCAGGACGCCGCGAGCGTGGGCCTGTTCACCTACCCGGTGCTGATGGCCGCCGACATCCTCCTGTACCAGACCGACGTCGTCCCGGTGGGCGACGACCAGAAGCAGCACGTCGAGCTCACCCGCGACCTCGCCGAGCGCTTCAACTCGCGCTTCGGCGAGACGTTCACCGTGCCGATGCCCGTGATCCAGAAGGACACGGCCCGCATCTTCGACCTGCAGAACCCGACGTCGAAGATGTCGAAGTCCGCCGAGAGCGACGCGGGCGTCCTGTGGATGCTCGACGACCCGGCGAAGTCGGCCAAGAAGATCATGCGGGCGGTGACCGACAACGAGGGCTCCGTGCGGTTCGACCGCGAGAACAAGCCGGGCGTCTCGAACCTGCTCACCATCTACGCCGCGCTCACCGGCCGTCAGGTCGCGTCGATCGAGGACGAGTACGCCGGCCGCGGGTACGGAGACTTCAAGAAGGGTCTCGCCGAGGTCGTCGTGGCGGAGTTCCAGCCGGTGCGCGATCGCGCGCTCGAGCTGCTCGACGACCCGGCCGAGCTCGACCGCATCCTCGCCGAGAACGCGACCCGCGCGGATGCCGTCGCCGACGACACCCTCAACCGGGTCTACGACGGCGTGGGACTGCTGCGTCGCGTCTGACGCCTCTCGTCCTAGGATGGCCTCGTGACCGATCCCCAGTTCCCGCCGCCGAACGGCGTCGTCCCCCCGGTTCCGCCCGTACCGCCGGCTGTGCCTCCGGTCCCGACGGCTCCGGGATTCGCCGCGCCGCCGCAGGCCCCGGGCTACGCCTCGGCTCCGCCGCAGGCTCCGGGGTACGCGACAGCCCCGCCCCCGGCCCCCGGATACCCCGCCGCTCCGCAGGCTCCCGGTCACTCCCCCGCTCCCGCGCACAGCGGTGCCTACGGCGGCGCTCCGATGCCCGGGTATGCGACACCTCCGGGCGCGTATCAGGTGCCCGTCGGCGGCTACCCGGCGACCGGGGCCGATGAGCCGCGGTCGGATGCCCGGAGGTCGAAGCTCCTCGGCGTGCTGTCGCTCGTGCTGGCCCTCGTCGCCACCGTGGTGACGCCGATCATCGCCGCCGTCGCCGGATACGAGATCGGGGTCCGCGTCCCGGACGCCATCATCGAACTCGGCGACGAGGGCGCGGTCGACTCCCTCGCGTTCCTCTCCCCGGCCCGAGACCAGGTGCTGTGGGCCGAGATCGCGTTCTGGTCCGGCACGCTCCTCGGCATCGCGGCGATCGTGCTCGGCATCATGGCCATCGCCCGCCGCCGCGGCCGCGGTCAGGGCATCGCCGGCCTGGTCATCGCCGTCATCGGCCCCTTCGCGTTCTTCCTGCTGCTCGGCATCGGGATGGGCATCGGCGCGGGCGCGGGCGCGGCCGGCCTGTAGGACCCACGCCTCGCGTCAGCGCGGTGCGTGGTGCGTCTGCTGCGCGGCGAGGAGGCCTTCGCCGATCACCTGCTCGACCGCATCCGCGGCGTCCGAGACGAGGATCGGCAGGTTCGCCCGCTCGTCCTTGCCGAAGGGTGCCAGCACCCAGTCGGCGGGATCCTGACGCCCGACCGGCCGACCGATCCCCACCCGCACCCGCGGGAAGTCGGGGGTCGCGATGGCCCGGGCGACGTCACGCACGCCGTTGTGCCCGCCGTGCCCGCCCCCGGTCTTGAGCTTGAGCGTGTCGAACGGGATGTCGAGCTCGTCGTGCACGACGATGATGCGCTCGGGGGGCACGGAGTAGAAGCGCGCGAGCGCGGCCACGGGCGTGCCCGAGACGTTCATGAAGGTGTTCGGCTTGGCCAGCACGATCTTGTCGCCGCCGGGGCGCAGCCAGGTCTCCACGACCCGGGCGCCGCCCTTGTGCTCGCGGAACGACTCGTTGCGGCGCGTGGCGAGCTCGTCGACGACCATCTGGCCGATGTTGTGGCGGGTCGTCTCGTACCGGGGACCCGGGTTGCCGAGCCCGACCACGAGCCAGGTGGATGTCATTGTCGTCGTCCTCTCACGCCGTCGAGCGGCGTCCCGGTCAGGGTACGACAGAGGGGACGCGATCGGATCGCGTCCCCTCTGCGGTGCTTCGGGCGGAGATCACTCCGCGGCGGTCTCCTCGGAGCCGGCGTCGGCGGTGGACGCCTCGGCGTCGTCCTCGGTCTCGGCGGCCGGGACGGAGATCGCGACGACCAGGACGTCGGCGTCGGTCAGCAGCGACGAGCCCTGCGGGAGCACGACGTCGGCGGCGGTGATGTGCGTGCCGTCCTCGAGGCCCTCGACCGAGACCTCGACGTTCTCGGGGATGTGGGTCGCCTCGGCCTCGATCGACAGGGTGGTCGCGTCGAGGTTGACGATGGTGCCGGCGGCGGACTCGCCCACGACGACGACGGGGACGTCGATGGCGACCTTCTCGCCCTTCTTCACGACGAGGAGGTCGACGTGCTCGATGATCTGGTGCACGGGGTCCTTCTGGACGTCCTTGACCAGGGCGAGGTGCTGAGCACCCTCGATGTCGAGCTCGAGCAGCGCGTTGGCGCGACGCACGATGAGCGACAGCTGGTGGCCGGGCAGGGCGACGTGCACCGGGTCGGTGCCGTGGCCGTAGAGCACGGCGGGGATCTTGCCGGCGGCACGCAGACGGCGGGCGAAGCCCTTGCCGAAGCTGTCGCGCAGCTCGGCGTGGACCTTGGTGTCTTCAGACATGAGGTTCTCCTTCGGGCACGCAGCGAGAGCGCCGCGCGGTGGTCTGTGGTTTCGTGTGCTCGAGAGGGACACGGGAAAAGAGCCACCGGGACTCGCTTCGCCGCGTCGATAACGGATGCCCGCGCACGCGCGAAAGCGTCCCTCGCCGAGGTACTCGTCCCATGCTACCGGATGAGCCGGTAGGCTGAGGACACCGTTCCCCCACGCAGATCACGGAGACCTCATGCTCGACGGCGCCCTCTTCTCGCACATCCTCCTCTGGGTCATCGGTGCGATGTCCGTGTGCGCCGGCGTCGCGACGTTCGCGGCCCTGTTCTCGCTGGGCCGCTCCGGCTACCGCAAGGACTGAGCGCCGGAACGCGTCCCCTCATCGAGGGCGGCGCGGATCGCCTCGACGGTCGCGTCGACACCGGCCGGCGGCACCCGCACCCCGCGCTCCTGCGGGTCCAGCGGCTCGAGGGCCTGCAGCTGCGAATCGAGCAGCGCCGCGGGCATGAAGTGATCGGTGCGCGTCAGCATCCGTTGTTCCAGCTCGGCCCGCTCTACGCGCAGCTCGGCGAAGAACGCGTCGGGGGCCTCGTCGCGGATCGCATCGCGGTACGCGCGCTTGAGCGCCGAGCAGGCGACGACGATGCGGGTGTCGTCTCGGAGAGCCGCCCCCACCACCGCCAGCCACGGCATCCGATCGCCGTCGTCGAGCGGGATGCCCGCCGCCATCTTCTCGACGTTGGTGAGCGGATGCAGATCGTCGGCATCGAGGAAGCGGGCGCCGATCCGCGCGGCGAGCGCGCGTCCGACGGTGGACTTGCCGCAGCCGCTCGGTCCCATCACGACGATGCGCACGACGTGCTCCCCCGTCCTCAGTAGAACTCGACGGTGTCGACCACCGCGCGCAGCGGCCGACCGTCGAGCAGACGTGTCGCGTTGTCGGCGAAGCGCCGTGCGATGCGCTCCTCCTCGCGGGCGCTGATCGCCGCGGTGTGCGGGCTGACGAGCACGCGAGGATGCCCCCACAGCGGGGAGTCCGGCGCGAGCGGCTCGTGCTCGAAGACGTCGAGACCGGCGAACGCCACCCGCCCGTCGTCGAGCGCGGACAGCAGCGCCGCCTCGTCGACCACCGAGCCGCGTCCGACGTTCGTGAGGATCACCCCTTGCCGCACGGCCGACAACACGTCCTCGCCGATGAGGTGGTGCGTCTGCGCGGTGCCCGGAAGGGTGACCACGATCGCGTCGACCTCGCCGACGGCATCCGTCAGCCCGTCGATGGGCACGAGGCGGTCCACCCCCTCGACGGGCTCCCCCGACCGGGTGGTGCCCCAGACCGTGGCACCGAGCGCCCGGAACCGACGGGCGCACTCCGCTCCGATCCCGCCGAGCCCCACCACGAGCACCGTCATCTCGTCGAGCTGCCGCATCTCCCAGCGGTCGGGCCAGGTGCGCGCGTCCTGATCGGCGCGCAGGCGCGGGAGATCCTTCGCGCCGGCGAGCACCGCGAACACGGCGAACTCCGCCAGCGTGCCACCGTGCACCCCGGCGCTCGTGGTGAACACCACCCGATCGAGCTCGTCGCGGTCGAGATCGGCGGCCTTCACGGTCGCTCCGCCGCCGGCCGCGGTCGTCATGACCCACCGCAGCCGCGGGTTGGCGCGGACGGTGCGCGCGAGGGCCTCGGCATCGACGTCGGGGATGCCGAACAGCACGTCGGCGGTGTCGACCATCTCCTCGAACGCGGCCTGCTGCTCCGGCGTGCGGGTGTGGGCCGGATCGCCCGACCAGTCGGCGGCCCAGCGCGCCGGGTGCTCGAGCGCGTGATCGCGCACGACCTCGACCCGCGGCTCGAGCTCCTCGATGAGGCGGCAGAGATCCTCCGGGAGAGGGACCGCCACGACCGCCCTGAGCCTGCTGCCGTTGTCCACCACGCTGGTTCCTCCTCGACGTCGTCGTGGTTCCAGCGTAGAGGCCAGGCCGGGAGCGGCATCCGACCGGCCGACACGAACCGTGACACACGCGCACGACCCCCGCGGGACAGCGATACCCTGAGACCAACCCTTCTTCACGATCGAGGAGCCCTCTGTGCCCGAAGCAGCAGCGAACATCGGAGTCGTCGGACTCGCCGTCATGGGGTCGAACCTCGCCCGCAACCTCGCCAGTCGCGAGGGCAACACGGTGGCGATCTTCAACCGCAGCTACGAGAAGACCCGGACGCTGCTCGACGAGCATCCCGAGGCCGGGTTCGTGCCCGCGTCGACCTACCAGGAGTTCGCGGACAGCCTGCAGAAGCCCCGCACGGCGATCATCATGGTCAAGGCCGGGCGTCCGACCGATGCGGTCATCGACGCGCTGCTCGAGGTCTTCGAGCCCGGCGACATCATCGTCGACGGCGGCAACGCGTACTTCCCCGACACGATCCGCCGCGAGAAGGCCGTGCGCGAGACCGGCGTGAACTTCGTCGGCGCCGGCATCTCGGGCGGCGAGGAGGGTGCCCTCACCGGCCCCTCGATCATGCCCGGAGGCTCGGACGAGTCGTGGGTGACGCTCGGGCCGATCCTGAAGTCGATCGCCGCGGTCGCGGAGGGCGAGCCCTGCGTGACGCACGTCGGCCACGACGGCGCGGGACACTTCGTGAAGATGGTGCACAACGGCATCGAGTACGCCGACATGCAGCTCATCGCCGAGGCGTACGACCTCATCCGCCGCGGCACCGGGAAGACCCCCGCCGAGATCGCCGAGATCTTCGCCGAGTGGAACCGCGGCGAGCTGGAGTCGTACCTGATCGAGATCACCGCCGAGGTGCTCCGCCAGGTCGACGCCGCCACCGGGCAGCCCCTCGTCGACGTCATCCTCGACCAGGCGGGAGCCAAGGGCACCGGCGCGTGGACCGTGCAGACGGCCCTGTCGCTGGGTGTTCCCGTGTCGGGCATCGCCGAGGCGACCTTCGCGCGCTCGCTGTCGTCGCACCCCGAGCAGCGTGCCGTCGCCGGCGAACTCCCCGGCCCCGACGAGGAGTTCACCGTCGAGGACACCGACGCCTTCATCGAGGACGTGCGCCTGGCGCTCTACGCCTCGAAGATCGTCGCGTACTCGCAGGGCTTCGACGAGATCCGCGCCGGCGCCTCCGAATACGGCTGGAACATCGACCTCGGCGCGATCTCGAAGATCTGGCGCGGCGGCTGCATCATCCGCGCCCAGTTCCTCAACCGCATCGCGGAGGCGTACGCCGAGACTCCGGACCTGCCGGTGCTCATGACCGCCCCGTACTTCGCCGAGGCCCTCACCCGCGGCCAGGCGTCGTGGCGTCGTGTGGTCATCGCGGCGGCCGAGGCGGGCATCCCCGCGCCGGCGTTCTCGTCGTCGCTGTCGTACTACGACGGCATCCGCGCCGACCGCCTCCCCGCCGCCCTCGTGCAGGGCCAGCGCGACTTCTTCGGTGCGCACACCTACAAGCGCATCGACAAGGACGGCACCTTCCACACGCTGTGGTCGGGCGACCGCACCGAGATCGAGGCCGAGGACACGCACTGATCCCGGCATGACGACGGAGGGCCTCGGCATCGCGCCGGGGCCCTCCGTCGTCCCCGGTCCGTCCGCCTCCCCTCCCCGGGCGCCGACTCACAGACGGCACATAGGCGTCTCCATAGAAACCCCATAGGAACAGGCGCAGAATGGTCGCATGACCAGCACCCTGCCCGACCTCCATCGACCCGACGGCTCGCCCCTGCGCATCCTCGCCGTCGACGACGAGCAGATGCTCACCGACCTCCTCGCGATGGCGCTGCGCATGGAGGGGTGGGAGGTGCGCACCGCGTCCTCCGGCCTGGAGGCCCTGCAGGTCGCCCGGGAGTTCGAGCCGGACGCGCTCGTGCTCGACATCATGATGCCCGACCTCGACGGCATGGCCGTGCTCAAGCGTCTGCGCGAATCGGGCAACCTCGTGCCCGTGCTCTTCCTCACCGCGAAGGATGCCGTCGGCGATCGCGTCGCCGGACTCACCGCGGGAGGCGACGACTACGTCACCAAGCCGTTCAGCCTCGAAGAGGTGATCGCCCGTCTGCGCGCGATCATCCGACGCACGGGCCACGCCCTCGCCGACGAGGGCCAGTCGATCCTGCGCGTCGCCGACCTCACGCTCAACGAGGACAGCCACGAGGTGATGCGCGACGGCACCGAGATCGAGCTCACCGCCACCGAGTTCGAGCTGCTGCGCTACCTCATGCGCAACGAGCGACGGGTGCTGTCGAAGGCGCAGATCCTCGACCGGGTGTGGAGCTACGACTTCGGCGGCAAGTCGTCGGTCGTCGAGCTGTACATCTCCTACCTCCGCAAGAAGATCGACGCCGGCCGCACCCCGCTGCTGCACACGGTCCGCGGGGTGGGGTACATGATCAAGGCACCGCAGTGAGCGACGCGAGGATGCAGCGACGCCCCATGAGCCTGCAGACGCGGCTGATGACCGCCGTCATCGGGTTCGTGTCGCTCATCCTCGTGATCGTCGCGGTGATCACCAGCGCCTCGCTGGGAAGAACCCTGGAGGACCAGCTCGACCAGCGCGTGAAGAGCTACGCGCTGCAGGTGACCGACGTGTGGGTCGACCCGCTGCCGGCGAGCACAGCGACGATCGACAACATCCTCGCGCGCGCGGGCGGAGCCCCTCCCGGACTGCTGCTCGCCGTCTCCAGCCCCCTCACCGGCACGAGCGGCGCGGTCTTCACGAACTCCGTCAACGAGCCGGGCAGCGAGTCCACTACCCTGACCACGCAACAGCTGCGCCAGATCAACGAGGGCCTCGACGGCACCCGTCTCACCACCATCTCGATCACCGACGTCGGGTCTTACCGCGTGGCGGTGACGACATCGCACAGCGGCGTGATCGTCGTCACCGGGCTGCCGCGCGCCGACATCCAGGCACAGCTGACCACGCTGCTCACGGTGATCGCCCTCGCGACCATCGGCGGCCTCATCCTGCTCGCCCTCACGACCGCCATCACGATCCGCGTCGGGCTGCGCCCACTGCGCGCCGTCGCCGCCACCGCCACCCGGGTCGCCGACCTCCCCCTCGACCGCGGAGAGGTGTCGATCACCGAGCGGGTGCCGGCGTCCGAAGCCGACCCCCGCACCGAGACCGGCCTCGTGGGCGCGTCGCTGAACAAGCTGCTCGACCACGTCGACGCGTCGCTGGCCGCCCGGCAGAAGAACGAGGAGCGGATGCGCCGCTTCGTCGCCGACGCGAGCCACGAGCTGCGCACGCCCCTCGCCTCCATCCGCGGGTACTCCGAGCTCTCGCTACGGGCCCTCGGGCAGAACCACGGGCCCGAGGCGATCGACGGAACGACGACGTCACTCGAACGCATCCAGGCGCAGTCGCTGCGGATGACGCGTCTCGTCGAAGACCTCCTGCTCCTCGCGCGCCTCGACGAGGGCCAGGAGCTGGTGCACGGGACGGCCGACCTCGCCCAGCTGGCTCTCGAGAGCCTGGCCGACGCGCGCCCGACCGCCGTCGACCATCACTGGAGCATCGAGGTGCCGGAGGAGCCCGTGGTGGTGGGAGGCGACGCCGGACGCCTGCATCAGGTCGTCGCCAACCTGCTCGCGAACGCCCGCACCCACACCCCCGCCGGCACGACGATCACGGTGCACGTCGGTCGGGAGGGCGACGATGCCGTGCTGCGCGTGCACGACGACGGCCCCGGCATCGACCCGGGCGTGCGCGACGAGCTCTTCGCCCGCTTCGCGCGTGGAGACAGCTCGCGCGCCCGGCAGACCGGGGGGACGGGTCTCGGGCTCGCGATCGCCAAGGCCATCGTCGAGGGGCACGGGGGCCGGATCGGCGTCACAAGTGAGCCCGGGGACACGACCTTCACGGTGCGGATCCCGCTCGCGCCGACCTCGGCCCCCGCGGCATCCGTCGACC
>DAMDKH010000066.1:0-9218 GCA_032099965.1 Microbacterium sp. | reverse complement strand
ACCGGAGGCGTGCTCGAGCGTCGACTGCGCATCCCGATCACGTTGCCGCCCGAGCGCACCGCCGAGGCGCTGGCGCGGATGCGGACGGCGTGGGATTCCGTGCGCGCCGGCGACGACGGGCGACCGCGGGAGCTGCTCCACGCCGCGGTGATCTGAGCCCGACCGGAACGACGAGAACCCCGGCCCTGTCCCGGGTCGGGGTTCTCGTCGTGCGGAGCGGGGATACGTCTTCTCAGCGCCCGGGATGACTCACCGGCATCCGATACTCACGCCTCCCGCGCTCCGGGTCCGTGATCGGCGGTCAGCCCACCTTGTGCAGCCAGACGACCCGCGCGTCGTCCCCCGCGTGACGGAAGGGCTCCAACTCCTCGTCCCACGCGGTGCCGAGGGCGACGTCGAGTTCGCGCTGCAGCTCGATCATGCTGCCGGCCGCGATCTCCATCGCGTACCGGATGCGGTCCTCGCCGATGACGATGTTGCCCGCGGCGTCGGTCTGCGCGTAGTGGATGCCGAGGTCGGGGGTGTGCAGCCAGCGTCCCCCGTCGCTGCGGGGCGTGGGATCCTCGGTGACCTCGAAGCGGAGGTGCTCCCAACCGCGGATCGCGGTCGCGAGCGCTGCGCCGGTACCGACGGGGCCGTCCCAGTAGAACTCCGCGCGCCGCGCGCCGTCGAGGACCGGCTGGTCCGCCCACTCGAAGTTCACTGCACGACCGATAGCGCGTCCGACCGCCCATTCGAGGTGCGGGCAGAGCGCGCGAGGTGCCGAGTGGATGTACACCACTCCGCGTGCGTAAGCCGTCGCCATGATCTCTCCGTTTCATCAGGTGCGTCTTCCCCTACGACCTGACCGACGAAAAGTGGCGGTGATATGCGGTTATGCGTTCATTCTCCCCGATGAGCGGAGGAATCACAAGGATGTGATTCGGCGACGCGAAAGGCCCCGATCCGCGTGGACCGGGGCCTTTCCTCGATGATGCTCAGCGCAGAGCGGCGGTCACGCCTCGCTCATGGCCTGCTTGACCTGCTGACCCTTGGCGGCGTAGTAGGCGGCGCGAGCGGCATCCTTGCGGGCCTGCTCCGCGTACCCCTGCTCGAGCACCTCCTGCGGCACCTCCACATTGGGCACGTCATCCGTGCCGTGGTACTTCTCGATGTAGGCGTCGAGCTCGGGGCCCGAGGTCCACGAGGTGATGAGGCAGTAACGGGGCTCCGTGCCGTTGTGCGTGGCGGCGTGCCAGAGGCGCTGGGTGTCGACGATCAGCTGCGCGCCGGCCGGGAGGGCGATGCGGTACTCGATGCTCGGGTCGGTGCGGTTCTCCCGCAGCACGAAGTAGCTGTCCTTGTCGTCGGTGAGGTTGAAGAACCCGCGCACGACCCATCCGGTCCCGTCGGGGTTCAGACGGTTGTTGTCGTCCTGGTGCAGGTTGTAGAGGCAGTCGCCGTACGGGGTCGGCTGCAGCTCGATCACGCGGCAGCGCCCGACGTTGGCTCCGGGCTCCTGGGCGCGCCGGGTGAGGTTCGGCGCCTTGGCGACCTGCGAGTCGATCCAGACGCCGTCCTTGTCGGTGCGCGGCGGCTTGTGGTTCCAGAAGCCGTTGCACTCGATGTCACCGAAGGCGCTGGCGAGCGGCGCGAAACGCGTGTCGCCCGAGGACTTCCAGTCGTTGTACTCGAGGTCGAGCCACTCCTGGGGGTCGAGTTCCTGGTTGTAGCTGTCGAGGACGACGAAGCCCTTTTCCTCGAGCGCGGCGGACTTGATGTATCCCATGATCGAGTCATGTTCCTTTCATCGGGGGCCAGCACGTTTTAACAGGCCCTGATAAGGCAAGCCTAACAGCGCACCCCCTGCGCGCTTCGGAGGCGGCCGTGAATAACCGAATAGACTCGACAGGGTGTCGAGCCGGGCCCGGGCGGCACGCGGTACAGGAGGACACACACCGATATGAGCACCGCCACGAACGTCGAGGCGACGGCCGTCAACACGATCGAGTGGCTCGCGGCGGGCTCCGCGACCATCGTCGTCCCGGTCTATCAGCGCCAGTACCGGTGGGACATCGGCGGGTGCGAACGGCTGCTCTCGGACATCCGCGCCGTGGCCGATGCCGACGACACGCACCGGCACTTCGTCGGCTCGATCCTCTCGGCGCAGGACGGCGCGGACGACGACCTCATCCTCATCGACGGTCAGCAACGCATCACGACCCTGATGCTCCTGATCGCCGCGCTCCAGCACAGCGTGCGCGACACCGACCCCGCACTCGCCGAGGAGCTGGCCCGCGTGCTCGTGCGCCCCGACGACCCGTCCCGCACCACGCTGCGCCCGCACGACGCCTGGGCGGGCCTGTACGAATCGGTCGTGCTCGACCGTCGTGACGACGCGGATCGCGAATCGCGCTTCGACGACAACTACGCGTACTTCCGCAGTCAGGTGCACGCCGACGAGGTCCCCCGCATCTGGCGTGGACTCCGCCGCCTGGAGCACGTCTCCATCACCCTCGGCCCGCAGGCCAATGCCCAGCAGATCTTCGAGAGCCTCAACTCGACGGGCGAGCCGTTGCGCGACCACGAGCTCATCCACAACTACATCCTCATGGGACTCACGCACGCCGAGCAGCGCGAGGTCGAGGCGACGTTCTGGCTGCCGATCGAACGCCACACCGGTGAGGCGATCGGGGCGTTCTGGCGGCACTATCTCGTGATGCGCACCGGCCGCGAGCTCGCGGCCAACGGCGAGCACGGGGTCTACAGCGCCTTCCGCCGATCGTTCCCTCTCGTCGACGTCGCCCACCTGCAGGCGGATGCCGAGGTCTGGCGGCACTACGCCGAGATCTACGGCATTCTGCTCGACCCGTCGCGGGAGCCCGACGCCGAGATCGCACAGCAGCTGCGCTTCGTGAACACCTTCGGTCGCGCCTCCTTCCCCCTGGTGATGGCGGCGTACAGCGACCATGCCCGGGGGGTGATCCCGCGCGCCGAGTTCCTGCGCACCCTCGAATGGATCCAGGCGCTCTACCTCCGCCGCACCCTGGTGAACCTGCCGAACGAACGGCTCGTGGCGCGTCTGTGCCGCGCCCGCGCCGAAGGGGGCGACGCCCTGGCGCGGGCCATCGCGCGGATCACGCCGTCCGACGAACGGGTCAGCGCCGTGGTGAAGTACAGCGAGCTCCCCTACGCCGCCTACGTGCTGGGGCGCCTGGAGGGCGTCGACGATCCCGCCGGCTTCGACGTGGAGCACATCGTCCCCGTCGTGCCCGGTGACTCGTGGTCGGGCGACGACGCACGTCCGTGGAGCGCGTACAGCGAGGACGAGCAGAACAGCCATCGCGCGCTCGCACCGACGCTGGGCAACCTCACCCTCCTCGAACAGCACCTCGCGGAGCGCGCCTTCGGGGAGTCGTTCCGCCGCAAGGCCACGGACGCGTACGCCCGCAGCGCGGTGGCCGAGACCCGCGCGCTCGACGGCATCGAGGCGTGGACGACCGCGGAGATCACCCGTCGCACGGTGCGCCTCACGCGGGAGCTGCTGCGGATCTGGGCGCGGCCCGCCCTGCCCGAGATCGACGACGACGGCCTCACCCCGATCCTCGACGCCGTCCGACGGCGGGGCTGGCCCGCCGGATGGGAGCGGGAGTTCGACTACGTCGAGTACCGCGGGGAGCGCTGGGAGGTCTTCGACGTCCGCGCCCTCTTCCACCGCGTCCTGCGGCGTGCGTGGACCGACACCCGCGCGGCCGCCCTCTCCTACTCCGCCTCCCACGGGGGCCCGATCTACGCGGAGACCGCCTGGAAGGGGCAGTGGGACGAGCTCACCGAGGGCTATCACCTGTACATGGGGTGGGACTCCCACTACATGATGAGCGCCGTGCAGGGTGTGCTCGACGAGGCGGGCATCGCCTCCGAGGTCTTCGTGAAGTACTCCTACATCGGCAACGTGATGTGACCACGGGGCCGCGATCGGCCCTCGGTAGACTCGCACGGTGAGCACCACCACCACCACACGCCGCATCCTCGACCTGACCATCGATGAGCACACGCTGACCGTCCCCCTCGTCTGGGGGGATCCCACCGACCCGCGCACGATCGACGTGTTCGCCGCCGTCGTCACGCGCGAGGGCGGCGAACACCTCCCCCATCTCGTCTTCCTGCAGGGCGGGCCGGGTCACGAGTCGCCGCGCCCCTTCCACGCGCCGTCCGCTCCGGCGTGGCTCGATGAAGCCCTGGCGCACTACCGGGTGGTGCTGCTCGATCAGCGCGGCACCGGGCGCTCGACACCGGTGTCGGACCGCGACCTCCAGCGGGGCGCCTCCGCGGTGGCCGAGCACCTGACCCATCTGCGCGCCGACGCCATCGTGCGCGACTGCGAGGCCCTGCGGGAGCACCTCGGCGCCGAACGCTGGAGCGTGCTCGGACAGTCCTTCGGTGGCTTCACCACCCTCGCGTACCTCTCCACCGACGCCGGATCCCTCGACGACGTCTTCATCACGGGAGGCCTCAGCGCCGTCGGCCGGCACCCCGACGACGTCTACGCGCTCTGCTACGACAAGATGCGTGACGCCTCGGAGCGGTACTACCGGCGGTTCCCGGAGCACCGCGATGCGATGCGGCGCCTGGTCGACCGCGCCGCGGCCGGTGAGGTCGTCCTGCCGGACGGCGAGGTCGTCTCCCCCTCACGTCTGCGCTCGTTCGGCTCGGCTCTCGGCACCGACGGAGGCTGGCAGACGGTCTGGTCGCTCCTCGAACTCGATCCCACAACGAACGCCTTCCGCTATGACCTCGCCGCCGCCATGCCGTACGGCGGGCGCAACCCGCTCTACTACGCCTTCCACGAGTCCAGCTACGCCGACGGACACGCCACCCGGTGGTCGGCCGAGCGCGTCGAGCCCGACGACTTCCGCGACGACGTCACGCTGTTCACCGGCGAGCACGTCCGCCGCGAGTGGACCGAGACGGTGCCGGCGTTCCAGCCGTGGCGGGAGGTCGCCGTGGAGCTGGCAGAGTTCGAGTGGCCGCGCGTGTACGACGCTGCGGCGATCGCGGCCTCCGGTGCGACCGGCGCCGCTGCTGTGTACGTCAACGACGTGTACGTACCCTACGAGTTCTCGCTCGAGACGGCGCGCCTCCTCCCCGGAGTGCACCTGTGGCAGACGAGCGAGCACGAGCACAACGGCCTGCGCAGCGGCGGTGTGCTCACCCGCCTCATCGACCTCGCCCACGGCCGTCGCATCCGCTGAGACCGGCCCCCGGGAACGACGAAGGCCCCGTACTCCGAGGAGTGCGGGGCCTTCGAGGTGGGGGCTCAGTTGGAGGAGCCGCCGAAGTTCTTGAAGCGCTGGTTGAACTTCTCGACGCGGCCGGCCGAGTCCATGATGCGCTGCTTACCCGTGTAGAACGGGTGCGAGGCCGAGGAGATCTCGACGTCGATGACGGGGTACTCCACGCCGTCCAGCTCGATGGTCTTGTCGCTCGAGACGGTGGAGCGGGTGAGGAAGGTCTCGCCCGAACCGAGGTCGCGGAACACGACTGCCTTGTACTCGGGGTGGATGTCAGTCTTCATGGGATTCCTTAGTTGCTGCCCTGGATTGTGCCAGGGACGAGGGAAGTCTGCGGTGCAGAGAGCACCAAGGATCGATTCTAACAGATCCCGGTCAGGATGCCGCGCGCGCGGCGTAGCGCCCGCCGTCGGACGACAGCGTGATCGTCATGCCGAACGCGTCGCTCAGCGCCTCGGCCGTGAGGGTCTCGGCGATCGGCCCCGCGGCGACGACGGCTCCGTCGCGGATCAGCAGCACGTGGGTGAAGCCCACCGGGATCTCCTCGACGTGGTGCGTGACCATGAGCATGGCCGGCGTCGTGGGAGACGACGCGTAGCCGCTGAGCAGGCCGAGCAGCTCCTCTCGGGCACCCAGATCGAGCGACGCCGTCGGCTCGTCGAGCAGCAGCAGCTCGGGATCGGTCATGACTGCACGGGCGATCTGCACCCGCTTCTGCTCGCCGTCGCTGAGCGTGCCGAACGCGCGATCGGCGAGGTGGTCGAGCTTCCACTCCCCCAGCACGCGGAGCGCACGGCGTTCATCGATGCCCTCGTACTCCTCGTTCCACCGACCGAGGACCGAGAACGCGGCGGTGAGCACGGTGTTCAGCACGGTCTCGTCACGAGGGATGCGTCGGGCCATCGCCGTCGACGCGAACCCGATGCGCGGGCGCAGCTCGAACACGTCGGCACGGCCGAGCGTCTCGCCGAGCACCGTGACCGAGCCGGCCGTCGGATGCATGAGGGTGTCGGCCAGCTGCAGCAGCGTGGTCTTGCCCGCGCCGTTCGGCCCGAGGACCACCCATCGCTCGTCGTCGGCGACCTGCCAGGTCACGTGATCGATGATGTTGCGCCCGTCACGGCGCACGACGACATCGGTGAAATCCAGAGCGATCGGCATGGCTCCAGCCTATCGGCTCAGGCGGTCAGCTCCGCGTAGAGCGCACGCGTGGTGTCGGCGATCGACCCCCAGCTGAACTCGCGCGTGGCGCGCTCCCGTCCGGCCTCGCCGTACGCGCGCGCACGGTCGGGGTCGGTCGCGACCTCGGTCAGGACCGCCGCGAGGTCGGCGACGAAGCGCTCGGGATCCACCGGGGTGCCCGTGCCGTCCTGCACCTGCTCGATGGGCACGAGACGCCCCGTGACGCCGTCGTCGACGACCTCGGGGATGCCACCCGTCGCCGTGCCCACCACCGCCGCGCCGCACGCCATCGCCTCGAGGTTGACGATGCCGAGCGGCTCGTAGACCGAGGGGCAGACGAAGGGCGTTGCCGCGGTGAGGATCGCCGACAGTTCGTCGCGCGGCAGCATCCGATCGATCCAGACGACGCCCTCACGGGTCTGCTGCAGAAGTCGCACGCCCTCCTGCACCTCGGCCAGGATCTCGGGGGTGTCCGGCGCTCCCGCGCAGAGGATCAGCTGCACCTCCGGCGGCAGCAGGCGTGCGGCCTGCAGCAGGTACGGCAGGCCCTTCTGGCGGGTGATGCGCCCCACGAAGACCACCGACGGGCGATCGGGATCCATCCCGACCGACTCGAGGAAGGCGCGGTCGTGCACCGGACGCCAGCGCTCGACGTCGATGCCGTTGTGGATCACCCGCACCCGGTCGGGGTCGACCTGCGGGTAGCTGCGGAGGATGTCGGCGCGCATGCCCGCGCTCACCGCGATCACCGCGGCGGCATTCTCGTAGGCGAGCTTCTCGATCCCGCTGGAGACGGCGTAGCCGCCGCCGAGCTGCTCGGCCTTCCAGGGACGCAGCGGCTCGAGGCTGTGCGCCGTGAGCACATGGGGGATGCCGTGCAGCTGCGCGGCCAGGTGACCGGCGAAGTTCGCATACCAGGTGTGGCTGTGCACGATGTCGGCGCGCTCGATGGCGGCGACGATCTCGAGGTCCGTGCCGAGCGTCTGGAGCGCCGCGTTGGCGGACGAGAGCGAGGCGGGTGCGCGATACGAGGCCGTGCCGACCTCGTCGCGGGGCGAGCCGAAGGCGCGGACGCTCACCTCGGTCGTGGACCGCAGCGCGGCCACGAGCTCGGCCACATGGACCCCTGCGCCGCCGTAGATCTCCGGCGGATACTCCTTGGTGATCATTTCGACTCGCATGCCAGAACGCTAGTACAGGCGGCGGGATCACACCTAAGGTGGAGCCATGTCCGCACCAAAGAAGATCTTCGGCATCATCCTCGCCGGCGGTGAGGGCAAGCGCCTGATGCCGCTCACCGCAGATCGCGCCAAGCCCGCAGTGCCGTTCGGCGGACAGTACCGGTTGATCGACTTCGCGATCTCGAACCTGATCAACTCCGGCCTGCGTCAGGTCGTCGTCCTCACCCAGTACAAGTCGCACAGCCTCGACCGCCACATCTCGCAGACGTGGCGCATGTCGGCCCTGCTCGACTCGTACGTCGCCTCGGTCCCCGCGCAGCAGCGCCTGGGCAAGCGCTGGTTCTCCGGCTCGGCCGACGCCATCCTCCAGAGCATGAACCTCATCAACGACGAGAAGCCCGACATCGTCGTCGTGATCGGCGCCGACCACGTCTACCGGATGGACTTCCGTCAGATGATCGACGCGCACATCGCGTCGGGCGCGAAGGCCACCGTCGCCGGCATCCGTCAGCCGCTCGCCCTCGCCTCGCAGTTCGGGGTCATCGACACCGACCCCGACGACCCCGGCCGGATCCGAGCGTTCCTCGAGAAGCCGACCGACGCCACCGGACTCGCGGACGCCCCGCACGAAGTGCTCGCCTCGATGGGCAACTACGTCTTCGACGCCGATGCCCTGATCGCGGCGGTCGAGGCGGACGGCGAGTCGCCGACCTCCGGACACGACATGGGCGGCGACATCGTGCCGTACTTCGTCGACCGCGGCGAGGCCGGCTTCTACGACATGAAGCAGAACGAGGTCCCGGGCTCCTCGCCCCGCGATCGCTCCTACTGGCGCGACGTGGGCACGATCGAGTCGTTCTTCGACGCGCACATGGATCTGATCTCCACGCTGCCGATCTTCAACCTCTACAACATGGACTGGCCGATCCACTCGCAGACGGTGAACTCGCCGCCGGCGAAGTTCGTGCGGGATTCCGTCGGCCGCATCGGGAACGCCATCGACTCGATCGTCTCCCTCGGCTCCGTCCTCTCGGGCACGCACCTGGAGCGCAGCGTCGTGGGTCCGTGGACGCTCGCCGGCGGCGGCTCGACGATCACCGACTCGGTCGTCTTCGACCACGTCCACGTCGGGGCGGGATCACGGGTACATCGCGCCATCCTCGACAAGAACGTCGTGCTGGCCGACGGCGCCACGGTCGGGGTGGATCGCGAACGCGACCTCGCCCGCGGCTTCACGGTGACCGAGACGGGCATCACGGTCGTCGGCAAGGGCATGTTCATCGAGCGCTGAGCGTCATCCGTGCGGCGACGCCCCCGGCGCTCGCTAGGCTCGATCCGTGACCGCCGCGCGCTTCCTCGTCGTCCTCGATGCCGATTCCACCCTCATCCGCAACGAGGTGATCGAGCTTCTCGCCGATGAGGCGGGACGCGGCGCCGAGGTGCAGGCGGCGACCGAGGCCGCGATGCGCGGCGAGGTCGACTTCGCCGAGAGCCTGCGCTCGCGGGTCGCCGCTCTGCGCGGAGTTCCGGTGAGCGCCTTCACCCGTGTCCGCGCGCGGATCGAACCCACGCCCGGCGTGCACGC
>DAMDKH010000065.1:0-9405 GCA_032099965.1 Microbacterium sp. | reverse complement strand
TCGGCAGCGGTCGCCGGCGAAGCCTGCGTCTCTCCGGTCGGCGCGTCCGAGGTCGGATAGCTCGGCTCTTCGATCTCGATGGCCGGATCGCGCTCCTCCTTCGGAGGCAGGTGGTCGAGCGGCTGGGCGATGTCGTCGGGGTGATGGCTCATGCCCTCAGGCTCCGTCGCCCCTCCCGCACGTCTCCAGGGGGTTGCGCGATTCCACGCGCTGTGGTGCGGTCGGGGCATGGGTGAAGCGTCTGCGTCGGTCGAAGGATCCGGTCCGCTGCTCGTCTACGACGGGGACTGCGGCTTCTGCACCACGTCGGTGCGGTGGCTCGAGAGAGTGCTGCCGCGGATGCCCCGCGCCGAACCCTGGCAGTGGCTCGCCCTCGACGAGGTCGGGTTGAGTCGCGACGACGTCACCCACTACGCCTGGCTGGTCGCGGGCGAGCACCGATTCCGCGGGCACGCGGCGTTCGCGGGTCTGCTGCAGCTGCAGGATCGGTGGGTGCCCCGCTTCGCGGGACGCCTGCTCGTCACGCCCCCGTTCTCGTGGGCGGCGGCGCTCGGCTACCGCCTGATCGCCCGCTATCGGCACCGGCTCCCCGGCGGCACCCCGGCCTGCGCCCTGCCCCGCTGAGTCCCGTTTCGCGTTCCACGGGGCATCCGATGCCGCGAGGGGTCGCAACACGCCGTGAACGGATGCCGGGATGCGGCATGTCGTGACCCCTCGCGACGCGCGGGGCGAGAGCGTCAGGGGCGAGGGCGGCCGGTGGAGCCGCGCACGATGAGCTCGTGCGCGGTGGTGATCGTGCGGGGCTCGTCGCTGGCGGGCCGGAGGATGAGCGAGACCGCGTGCTGGCCCATCTCGAACATGGGGATGCGGGCGGTCGTGAGGGCGGGGGCGACGTCGGCGGCGACCGCGATGTCGTCGAAGCCCACGACCGACATGTGGTCGGGCACGCGGATGCCGTGCGCACGCAGCTCGCTGAGGATGCCGATGGCCATCGCGTCGTTGAGGCCGACGATGGCGGTGACCCCGTGGTCGAGGAGCTCCCGCGCCCCGGCGATCCCGCCCTCCCGGGTGAAGGCCTTCGACACGACGAGCAGCTCGACGTCGGAGTCGCCGGTGCCCTCGCGGAGGCCGGCGATGCGGTCGGAGACGGTGTTGAGTTCGAGGGGGCCGGCGACGACGCCGACGCGGCGGTGTCCGAGGTCGGCGAGGTGACGGCCGACGGATGCCCCGGCACGTCGGTTGTCTGGCAGCACGGCGTCGATGGGGAGGTGGTGGCGCCCGATGACGGCCGCCCGGCCGCCGGCGAGGGTGAAGTCGGCGAGGGCGTCGGTCATCCGCTCTTCGTGGTGCGGGTCGCGATACCCGGAGCCGGCGATGATGATCGAGCCGACGCGCTGCCGCAGGAGCGCCTGCACCTGGGCGAGCTCGCTCTCGGGGGTGCGGTCGGCCTGGGCGATCTGCACGGAGCGGTTCTCGGCGGTGGCGCTGCGGATGACCCCGCTCGCGATCTCGGAGAAGTAGGGGTCGCCGATCTCGTGCACGACCAGGCCGATGGTGGGCACGAGGCCCCCGGCCAGCCCGCGGGCGTGGAGGTTCGGCTCGTACCCGAGCTTCTGGGCGACGGCGCGGACGTGCGCGGCGACCTCCGGTGAGATCCCGGAGCCGCCCGACATCGCCCGGGAGGCGCTCGCGAGCGAGACGCCCGCCGCTTCCGCGACGTCGACGAGTCGCGGCGTGCCTGTACGCTTCACGAAAACCTCCCCTGGGAGCAAATCGACGCTGATCGTGCGGTGGGTTGCTCTCGTTCCGACCTCCTACTATAGTGGCGGAAGCGCTTACGAAAGCGCTTTCGCTACGATGACGTAGGAGACTCGCAATGACTGCACCCCGACACGGTCGACGGATGGCCGCAGCGATCGGATCGCTCGCGATCGCCGCTCTCACGGTCTCAGGCTGTTCCGGCAACGGAGGCTCAGGGGAAGGGGGTGGATCGGACGACCCCATCGTCATCGGCATCTCGCTGCCGCTCACCGGTGACTTCTCGGAACCGGGCAAGGGCGTCGAGCGGGGCTACGAGGCCTGGCGCGACATCGTCAACGAGAACGGCGGACTGCTCGGGCGGCAGGTCGAGCTGAAGATCCTCGACGACCAGTCGAACGCCGACCGCGTCGTCTCCGACTACGAGTCGCTGATCGCCCAGGACGGCGTCGACCTCGTGTTCGGCCCCTTCTCGACCCGCCTCGTCGTGCCCTCCGCCCGCGTGGCGCAGGAGTACGGCATGCTCTTCGTCGAGCCGGCGGGAGCCGCGGCCGAGGTCTTCGAGCAGGGCTTCGACAACCTGTTCTACGCCGCCCCCGCGATCGCCGACGACCACTACAACAACCTCGCCGAGTACCTGCTGGCGCTGCCGGACGACCAGCGGCCTCAGACGGCCTCGGTCGCCTCGATGGACGACCCGTTCGCCCAGGGCACGGCCTACGGTCTCCGCGACAAGCTGGAGGAAGCGGGCGTCGAGATCCTCGTCGACGAGGTCTACCCGCCCAACACCACCGACTTCTCCACCATCGCCGCGAAGATCGCGCAGGCCGACGCCGACCTCGTGATCGGCGGCACGCAGTACCAGGACGCGGTGAACCTCATCATCGCCCTGCAGCAGCTCGACTACCAGCCGGAGCTCGCCGCGTTCTCGACCGCCCCGACGAACCCGGAGTTCGCCTCCGCGATCGGCGGGTCGACCGAGGGCATCCTCGCCCCGACCGGCTACTCGCCGCAGTCGACCTACGAGAGCAACGTCGAGTTCGTCGAGAAGTACACCGAGATGCACGGCAACCCGCCCGCGGAGGACGAGGCCAACGCCTACACCACCGGTCAGGTCGTGGCGGCGGCGGTCGAGGCCGTCGGCTGCGCCGAGCAGGGCGAATGCCAGCAGGAGCTCATCGACTGGCTGCGCGAGAACACCGTCGACACCGTCGTCGGTCCGCTCAGCTGGGACGACAAGGGCAAGCCCACCGGCGCGCACCTGATCCAGCAGTGGGTCGACGGCAAGATCCAGATCGTCCTCCCCGAGGACGTCAAGGAGACCGAGTTCCTGTACCCGAAGCCGACGTGGTGATCCGCACGTGAGTGGATCGCTGCTGCTGCAAAGCCTCGTCCTCGGTGTGTTGCTGGGAGGGCTCTACGCCCTCCTGGCCGCCGGGCTCACCCTCTACTTCGGGATCATGCGGGTGGTGATGATCGCGCACTCCGCGTTCCTCATCCTCGCCGCCTACCTCGCCTGGTGGTTCAACCGGGAGACCGGGCTCGACCCCCTGTTGTCGCTCATCGTCACCGTGCCGCTGTTCTTCGTGACCGGCGTGGTGATGCAGCGGCTGCTGGTGTCGCGGCTCAAGCCCCTCACCCTCACGATGATGTCGGTGCTTCTCACGTTCGCCGTGGCCCTCATCATCGAAGGCGCCCTCGGGTTCTTCTTCAGCGGCACCCAGCGCCGCATCCCGCTGCCGTACGCCAGTGAGAGCTTCAACCTCTTCGGTGCGCAGGTGCCGCTGGTGAAGCTCATCGCCTTCGGGCTCGCGGCGGTCTCGCTCGCACTGCTCTTCGTGCTGCTGAAGTACACGAAGTTCGGCCGGGCGCTGCGGGCCACCATCCAGCACCCGGAGGCCGCGCGTCTCGTCGGCATCAACACCGACCGCGTCGCCGGCTTCGGCTTCGGCCTCGGGCTCGCCACGGCGGCGATCGGCGGCACCGCGCTGTCGCTCGACGCCACGATCTACCCGTCGCTGCACTGGCACTGGATCGGGCCGCTCATGGCGATCATCGTCGTCGGCGGACTCGGGAGCATCCCGGGCGCGGCCATCGCCGCCCTGCTGCTCGGCATCGCGCAGAGCCTGCTCCAGCTTCCGCTGGGGCCGACCTGGGCGCAGACGGTGTTCTACGTCGCCCTGTTCGCCACCCTCATGTTCCGTCCGCAAGGTTTCTTCGGAGGTCGTCTTGCCCAGCGTTTCTAGCAGAGAGCCGATCGCCACCGAGACGGTCGTGGTCGCTCCCCCCGCCCCGCGGCGTCGCGCATCCACGAAGTGGGCGGGCCTCGTGCTCCTCCTCGTCGGTGCGGCGCTCATCCTGTCGTTCCCCGCCATCGCGCCGAACCCGTACATCCTGTCGGCGGGCGTCGTCATCCTCAACTACGCCGTGCTGTCGACGGGGTGGAACTTCATGGGCGGGTTCACCGGGTACATCTCGCTCGGCCACGCCGCCTACTTCGGTCTCGGCGCCTACGGCACCGGGCTGCTCATCAAGTACCTCGCGCTGCCGGGCTTCGTCGCCTGGATCCTCGCCGCGCTGCTCGTCGCCGTGATCGCGATCCCGATCGGCATCGCCGCCCTCCGGGTGCGTGGAGCGTCGTTCGTCATCGTGTCGATCGCGTTCGTGCTCATCATGCTGCTCGTGTTCCAGAGCTGGCGCGAGGTGACCGGCGGCTCGGAGGGGCTCAACGTGCCGCGGCCGTTCCCCGACATGCTGCGGCCCGAGCACCACCGCGTGTTCTTCTACCTGTTCGTCGCCCTGCTCGCCGTGTCGCTGCTGGTGTGGTGGATCATCGACCGCTCCAAGTTCGGCACCGCCCTGAAGTCCATCCGCGAGGACGAGGACAAAGCGCAGGCGCTGGGCGTGCCCACCACCCGCTACAAGCTCATCGCCTACATCCTGTCCGCGCTGTTCGTGTCGCTCGGCGGCGGGCTCTACGCCCTCTGGTTCGGCGACCTCGACCCGATCTTCCAGTTCTCCATCCTCATCGGGTCGTACATGGTGCTCATGGCGTTGCTCGGCGGGGTGCGCAACCTCTTCGGCCCGCTGCTCGGCGCCGTGGTGGTCGGCGTGGCGCTGGAGTACTTCAAGCTCGAGTTCGGCGACACGCAGTTCCACCTCATCGCCACCGGCATCCTGCTCGGCATCGTCGTGCTCTTCATGCCCGACGGGGTCATCCCCGCGGTGAAGAACCTCTTCACCCGCTCGTCCGACCAGGCGTCGATCCGCGAGGTGACCGCCGAGGAACTGCTCGAGCAGAACAAGGCACGCACCACCGAGACCGTGAAGGAGCCGAGCGCATGAACGCCGCGACCACCACGACCGAGGGCCTCCGCACGGTCGAGATGACGAAGGCCTTCGGAGGGGTCACCGCGGTGGATGCCGCATCGGTGACCTTCCTCGAAGGCAAGGTGAACGGTCTGATCGGCCCGAACGGTTCGGGCAAGACGACCTTCTTCAACTGCGTCACGGGCATGATCAAGCCGGACTCCGGCGAGGTGCGCTACCGCGGCCAGACCATCACCCGCCAGTCGCCCGACCGCATCGCCCGCACGGGCATCGGACGCAGCTTCCAGCTGTGCCGGGTGTTCCCGCGGATGACCGTGATGGAGAACATGCTCGTCGCGGTGCGCAGCACGAGCATCCGCCAGCAGCTGCGCTCGGCGCACGACCCGGAGGAGCTGGAACGCGCACGCGGCTGGCTGCGCCGGGTCGGCATCGACCACCTCGAGCACGCGGAGGCGCGCAACCTCAGCTACGGGCAGCAGAAGCTGCTGGAGCTGGCCGGCGTGCTCATGGGCGAACCCGACACGATCATGCTCGACGAGCCGGCGGGCGGGGTGAACCCGGCCCTCATCGGCCGGATCTCGACCCTCGTGCGCGAGCTCAACGACGAAGGGAAGACCTTCATCATCGTCGAGCACAACATGGAGATGGTCATGAGCCTGTGCGACCACGTGATCGTCTTCGACCGGGGGCGCCCGATCGCCGAGGGCACCCCCGAGATCATCCAGCAAGACCCGCGAGTCCTGGAGGCCTACCTTGGAGTCTGAAGCGAAGAACCTGCTCGAGCTCGACGACATCAAAGCGGGCTACGGCCGTGCCGCGCTCGTGCTGCGCGGGCTCACCGTGCACGTGCCGCCCGGATCGGTGGTGTGCCTGGTCGGCCCCAACGGCGCCGGCAAGTCGACGGTGCTGAAGGTCGCCAGCGGCATGCTGAAACCCCGGTCGGGGAGCATCCGCATCGACGGCAAGGACGTCGCCGGCGACGGACCGCAGAGGATGCTCCACAACGGCCTCTCGCACGTGGTGCAGGGGCACAGCGTGTTCCGCGAGATGACCGTCGGCGAGAACGTCATGCTCGGCGCCTTCACCATCAAGGATCAGAAGGTCGTGCAGGAGCGCATCGAGTTCGTGCAGAACCTCTTCCCCATCGTGGGGGAGCGGTGGAAGCAGCTCGCCGGCCTCCTCTCGGGCGGACAGCAGAAGCAGGTCGAGTTCGCGCGCTCGCTCATGGTCAGCCCCAAGGTGGTGCTGCTCGACGAGCCGTCGATGGGGCTCGACCCGAAGACCACCGAGAAGGTCTTCGAGCAGGTCGTGCGCATGCGCGACGCCGGCACCGCCGTGCTGCTCGTCGAGCAGAACGCCCGTCGTGCCCTGGAGACCGCCGACATCGGCTGCGTGCTCGACCTCGGTCGGGTGCACATCTCCGGCCCGGCATCCGAACTGCTCGCCGATCCCACGCTCGCCGCCCTCTACCTGGGTGGGAAGCCCGCCGCCACCGGCGCCTGACACCGGCGCTCCCGCGCCCCTCACCGGCACCCCGCGGGGGTGCCGTTACGAAGACTGCACACACGACGGAAGAACGGAACGAGATGTCTCTGACCACCACGGCCTCGACGACCGAGGCCCCCGCTCGCGGCATCCGCGAAATCGGCATCATCATGAACGGCGTCTCCGGACGCATGGGCTACCGCCAGCACCTCGTGCGCTCGATCCTCGCGATCCGCGACGAGGGCGGTATCGAGCTGAGCGACGGCACGAAGGTGACCGTGCGTCCCCTGCTCGTCGGCCGCAGCGAGACCAAGCTCGCCGAGCTCGCCGAACGCCACGGCATCGACGACTGGACGACCGACCTCGACGCCGCGCTCGCCGACCCGCGCTGGGAGATCTACGCTGACTTCCTGGTGACGAAGGCGCGCGCCTCGGCGCTGCGCAAGGCCATCGCCGCGGGCAAGACGATCTACACCGAGAAGCCCACGGCCGAGTCGCTCGCCGAGTCGCTCGAACTCGCGAAGCTGGCGCGCGACGCGGGGGTCAAGACCGGCGTCGTGCACGACAAGCTGTATCTGCCGGGGCTGCAGAAGCTGAAGCGGCTCATCGACTCGGGCTTCTTCGGGCGCATCCTCTCGGTGCGGGGCGAGTTCGGATACTGGGTGTTCGAGGGCGACTGGCAGCCCGCGCAGCGCCCCAGCTGGAACTACCGGGCCGAAGACGGCGGCGGCATCATCGTCGACATGTTCCCGCACTGGAACTACGTGCTCGAGAACCTCTTCGGCCGGGTCGAGAGCGTCTACACGCAGGCGGCCGTGCACATCCCCGACCGCTGGGACGAGAACGGCGAGCGGTACACCGCCACGGCCGAGGACGCCGCATACGGCATCTTCGAGCTGGAGGGCGGGGCGATCGCGCAGATCAACTCCTCGTGGGCGGTGCGCGTCCACCGCGACGAGCTGGTCGAGTTCCACGTCGACGGCACGCTCGGGTCGGCGGTCGTCGGGCTGTTCGGAGCCAAGATCCAGCACCGCAACGCCACCCCCAAGCCGGTCTGGAACCCGGACCTCGCCGACGACCACGACTACGCGGCCGACTGGGCGAACGTGCCCACCAACGAGATCTTCCAGAACGGCTTCCGCCAGCAGTGGGAGGAGTTCCTGGAGTCGTACGTCACCGGCACCGACTACGAGTTCGATCTGCTCGCCGGTGCACGCGGCGTGCAGCTCGCCGAGGCCGGTCTCGAATCCTCGCGCGAGGGCCGCAAGATCGTGCTGAACCCCCTCACTGCGGAGTGACCGCATGAGCGCCCTGACCCTCCTCGCCGCCGACGGATCGACGTCGACGGCCGCCCTCGCCGACGCCCCGGGCCACACGCCGCCCTCCGGCGCGCTGCGCAGCCGGGTGGCGTACGCCGCGGCCCACGTGGTGCCCCGCACGACGGGCGACAACACCCCTGGCCGTCCGGCCGACGTCGACTGGGACGCGACGCTCGCGTTCCGCCGCCACGCCTACACGTGGGGGCTCGGCGTCGCCGACGCGATGGACACCGCCCAGCGCAACATGGGGCTGGATGCGGCGGCCACCCGCGAGCTGATCGCGCGGTCGGCCGAGGTGGCGCGCGAGGAGGGCGGGGCGCTCGTGGTCGGGGTGAACACCGACCATGTCGACGACGAGCACATCTCGGTGGATGCCGTCATCGACGCGTACAAGACCCAGCTGCACTTCACCGAGGAGCAGGGCGCCGGCCCGGTGCTCATGGCCTCGCGCCACCTCGCCCGGGCGGCGGGGTCGGCAGACGACTACCGCCGCGTCTACCGCGAGGTGCTCGGGGCGGCGACGACGCCCGTGGTGCTGCACTGGCTCGGCACGGCGTTCGATCCCGTGCTCGAGGGCTACTTCGGCTCGACGGACTGGCGTGCAGCCGCCGACGTGCTCCTCGAGATCATCGCCGAGAACCCCGACCGCGTGGCGGGGGTGAAGATGAGCCTCCTCGACGCGGCATCCGAGGTCGCCGTGCGCGACCGCCTGCCCGACGGCGTGCGCATGTTCACCGGCGACGACTTCAACTACGTCGGACTCATCGGCGGGGCGGACGTGCCGGATGCCGCACAACCCGTGAGCGAGGCGGCCGAGCCGCGGCGGCACTCCGACGCGCTGCTCGGAGCCTTCGCGGCACTGACGACCTCGGCATCCGCGGCGATCCAGGCGCTCGACGCCGGCGACCCCGACCGCTACCTCGAGATCCTCGGCCCGACCGAGGCGCTCAGCCGCCAGATCTTCGCCGCGCCCACGTTCTACTACAAGACCGGCGTCGCGTTCCTGTCGTGGCTCAACGGCCACCAGCCCGCGTTCCAGATGGTCGGCGGGCTGCACTCGGCCCGCAGCCTGCCGCACCTGTCGCGCATCGTCGACCTGGCCAACGACGCCCGCGCCCTCGAGAAGCCCGAGCTCGCCGCCGAACGGTGGCACGGGATGCTGCGCCTGAACGGAGTCGACGCATGACCACCCCGCACCCCCGCCTGTCGATCAACCAGGCGACCATCAAGCACGCCGACCTGCGCACCGCGCTCGACGTGACCCGCGCCGCCGGGGTCGAAGCCATCGGGCTGTGGCGCGAACCCGTGAACGCCGTGGGGCTCGACACCGCGACGGCGATGCTCGCCGACTCCGGGCTGCGCTTCACCACCCACTGCCGCGGCGGGTTCTTCACCCTGCCCGAGGGGGAGGCGCGGCGCGCATCGATCGACGACAACCGCCGCGCGATCGACGAGACGGCCGCGCTCGCCGCCGCCGGCGCGGAGGGGTCCACCGCCGTGCTCGTGCTCGTCG
>DAMDKH010000064.1:7780-9407 GCA_032099965.1 Microbacterium sp. | reverse complement strand
TCGCGGACGGCGACCATGGCCTGCGGTTCCCGCTGCGGGGTGCGGTCCTCGGCGGCGACCGCCGCGAGCGGCGCCCCGACGCGCTTGACCAGCAGTTGCCGCACGACGAGGATCCGATCGAAGCCCGAGATGCGGATGCGCACCTCATCGCCGATCTTCAGGCCTTGAGCGGCTTTGACGCGGTCGCCGTTGACGCGCACGTGGCCGGCACGACAGGCGGTCGTCGCCGCGGAGCGCGTCTTGTAGACGCGGACGGCCCAGAGCCAGCTGTCGAGACGGACGGTGCCGGTCACGGGCTCGTCCTCAGGATTCGACGGTGACGTGGGCCACCGAGTCGTCGTCGGCCAGGTGGACGGCGGGCCAGTACCCCTCGGGGAAGTGGGTGGCGCACTCGTCGATGAAGTGCAGCACGATTGACCCGTCGGCGGCGGCCTCGACGGCGTCGAGCACGAGATCGGATGCCGCGTCGTCGAGGTCGTGCGGCGCGGGCTCACCCTGCGTGAATGCCCTGGCGACGGCATCGGTGGCGACGCGGCGGATGCGGGGCAGGTCGCCGATGACCGCGCGCACCCGGGGGAGGAGGCGGTGGGCCCCGTCGGGAGCGGTGCTCTCCAGCATGAGCTCGATCTCGTCGCCGTCGACATCGACGGACCCGGTGAACCAGTCGTGCGCCTCGGCGACGCCGTCGCTCGATTCGCTCGTGGCCCGGGTGAACAGGCCCAGGGCAGGGTCGTCGATGGTGGAGTGGTCGTCGCTCATACCTCCACGCTAGCGCCGAGATCGAGTGCGACGAGCGCCCGCCCCCGGGTGAGCTCGGCCCGGCGGACGAACCCCGCGCGCAGGAAGGTGTTCAGAGTGCCGTGGAACAGCTCGTTCGATGGACGCTTCTCGTCGCGGGTGTCGACCGGGTAGCCCTCGACGACCCGTGCTCCGTTCGCGCGCGCGAAATCGACGGCATCCGCCAGCAACCGATCGTTGAGACCCCCACCGCGGTGCTCCCGCCGCACGACGAAGCAGGTGACGGCCCAGACGTCGTCGTCGTCGAACGGCTCGGCGCTGGTGGCGGCGATGGCCCGCGTGTGCATGATGCGCGCCTGACGGCTGCGGGGACCGATCCTGATCCACCCCGCAGGATCGCCGTCGACGTAGACGACGAGACCCGGGGGAGGGCCGGTGTCGACCTCGTCGCGGAAGAGGCGGGTGCGGTCGGTCACCGTCGTGGAGTTCCAGTCCTTGTTGCGCAACACCGGCCAGACGCACTGGCAGCTCGCGCCGTCGCCCCCGCCGGTCAGCGCGTGCTGGACGTCTCCCCAGCGTGCCGGGGCGGCGGGCTCGGTCGTGATCGTCGTCATGCGCGCACGCTACGCCCCACCTCCGACACACGCAACGCGCCCTGGTTCGCGGAGGCTCCTGCGTCAGGCTAAGATGGATGAGTTGCCTGCGCGAGAGTGCAGATCAACGGGCTGTGGCGCAGCTTGGTAGCGCACTTGACTGGGGGTCAAGGGGTCGCAGGTTCAAATCCTGTCAGCCCGACGTGGAAGCCCTGGTGGGAGAGATCCCACCAGGGCTTCGTCGTTCCCCGGGGAGATCAGCCCGGCAGCCGCGCCAGCCGGCGCACGGCCGCGAG
>DAMDKH010000064.1:0-7770 GCA_032099965.1 Microbacterium sp. | reverse complement strand
AAGGATCGGGTCCTCTTTCCGTCTGTGCCGGTGGGCTCAGCCGAAGTACGACTCGCAGGCGATGCCGTCGCCGTCGCCGTCCAAGCGGAAGACGTCGCCGTACCAGGGGTAGTAGCGGTTGAAGTCGGCCTGCGCCGCCGCCTGCGAGGGGTAGTCGCCGCAGTCGCGATCGAAGGTCGGCTGGGCCGGCGCGGTCGGCGCACCGTGCACCTCGGGGCGCGGCGATCCCATGGCGCGCCATTCGGCCGGCGTCAGCATCTTCGACACCGTGGGGCCGGAGTAGTAGATCGCGCTGCTGCCGTAGTTCTGGTAGACCATGTCGTTCGGGAATCGCGTCTTCACGACGGGGGCCGGATTGCCTTCCGCCGTCCAACGGGCGCCGTCGATCGGCATGCCGAGACCGGACGCGTAGTCGGTGAGGTAGGCGATGCTCGGGTGCCACGACAGCTTCACGAAGCCCTGGTTCGGACGCTTCTCGAACGGCTGGTATCCGGACGCCGCCCATTCCGCACCGGTGAGCGCGTGCTTCTTGCCGCCGACGTCCTGCACGAAGATCTGCTTCGACTCGGCCCACTGGTAGTAGGTCGATCCTTCGATCCAGCCGGCGTTGCGGGGTTTCGGGTTCCCCGCGCGCTTCCACTCGGCCGCGCTGACGTGCTTCCACACCCAGCGCGACTTGTCGGTGCCGAACATCGTCACCGCGCTGATCGTCGGCGACCAGGCGTACTTCACGTATTCGGTGGGAGCGGGGCGAGGCGTCGGCGCACCGGCGGCCTGCCACTGGGCGAACGTGAGAGCGCTGACGCTCGTTCCCGTGACCGCCCAGATCGTGCCGTCGTACTTCGTGAGGAAGTACTGCGTGACGGTCGGCGGGTTCCCCGGGCGGTCCGCGGGGAAGGCAGGGGCGGTGACGGTCGGGTCACCGCATCCGGCGAGGACGTTCTGGATCGCGGTCTTCTCGGAGGGATCGACCGCGAGGTTCCACCGCCACTTCACCGCGACCCACTCGGAGACGTAGGTGCAGCGGGCGTACGGGAGCGGAGACGGCGGCAGCCACCGGGACGGATCGGCGTCGCCCTTGGCGGTGTTGACCGCGGCGGTGAGCATGTTGAGCGTGCGCGGGTCGTCGGTGTCGTTCGCGTAGGCCTGGCGCTGGGCGGCAGACCAGGACGCCGCTCCGGAGACCCATGCCTCCTTGAGGGCGACGAGGTGATCCATCTCGACGGCGGCGGGGTCGACGTGGATCACGTTGTCGACGTAGGACGCCCACTGCCCGGCGACCACCGTGCATCCGTCCTCCACGGTCGCGGGGATCTGCGATTCCGCGATCAGCACCTCCTGGCGGGTGCGGCATCCGTCGCCGTCGAGGTCCAGTCCCTCGGCGAAGAGGTCGCGGTTGTACGCGACGGCCGACGGCACCTCCACCCGCAACTCGTTCAGCAGGTCCGCGACACGCGCCTCCTGCCCGGCGACCGGCGCTGCGACCGCCGCCAGGGGCGACGCGGAACCGATGATCATGATCGCCGCGGCGACCGCCGCGACCCGTACGCGTGCGCGCATTCTTCTCCCCTGTGCGGATGCCTCTGTGCACCCTTGCGCTCAGGATACACACAGGAATGCCGGTGAGCCGAGAGGGGGCGCGGGCACGATGGGGACGGCTCGGGCGTCGCCTCACCCTTCGTCGAGCATCCGGACGAGGGTTCGCGCGTCGTGCGGGGCGAACCCGCGCGCGTCGTTGTCGAAGTAGACGTACACGTCGCGGGGGCGGCCGTCGCCGGTGGCGGTCCCGTCGATCCACCCGTGCACCGCGTCGGCCCAGGCGCGGAGCTCGGCGCCGGTGTAGCCGCTCTCGTACAGCGCCTGCGCGCCGTGGAGGCGCACGTAGACGAAGTCGGCGGTGAGCGCGTCGAACCGCGGCCAGGTGCCGGCGGTGTCGGCGATCACGAGCGAGACGCAATGCTCCTCCAGCAGCCGCAGGGCCGCCGCATCCGCGAAGTCCGCCGATCGGGGTTCGAGGGCGTAGCGCAGGGGCACGTCGGATTCGATCTCGAGCCACGCCCGCCCCTCGACCCGCTCGTCGTGCCGCCGGGCCAGCTCCTGCGCCTCCCCCGTCGTCGAGGGGAGGGCGTCGAGGAACGCGGCGACGACGTCGGGCTCGAAGCGCTGCCGTGCGGGCAGTTGCCAGAGGATCGGACCGAGCTGCGCCCCCAGGGCCAGCACGCCGGAGGCGAAGAAGTTCGCCAGCGCCTGGTCGACGTCGCGCAGACGCAGCATGTGCGAGACGTACCGTGATCCCTTGACCGCGAACGGGAGGTCGGGCGGAACCTCGCTGCGCCAGCGCTGGTAGCTGGTGGGGCGCTGCAGCGAGTAGAAGGATCCGTTGATCTCGACGCTCGTCATCTGCTCGCCGATGTAGGCGAGCTCCCGTCGCTGCACGAGCCCCTTCGGGTAGAAGTCGCCGCGCCAGCGGGGATAGCGCCACCCGGACACTCCGATGAAGGCGCGTCCGCGGGCGGGCATCGCTCTCTCATCCATACGGCGACGGTAGGTCGAGCAGCGGGCGGTGCTCCAGCATCTTGACCGGCCCGGCTCCACGGGCTAGCGGACGCCCCGGACCGCCCTCGCTTTCTCCCTACCGCCGGTCCGGGAACCTTCCTAGAGTGGAGCCATGGACAGATCGATCGTGGTGCCCGGCCACGTCGCCCTCGCGCAGGGCCACCGTGTGGAGGTGACCGAGCGCCTCGACCCCGTGACGGGCGAGGCGGTCATCGCCGGGCTCCGTGATCTCGAGACGAACGTGCGCTACCGCCTGGTCGAAGAGGGCGCGGGCGATCCGGTGCGCTGGCTGGGGCGCGTGCTGGACTGCACGGTCTCGATCTCGGCGACGGGCTCCCGCACCGCCCTGCGCCTCGATGCGACCGGCCCCGGGGCGGTCGGGGCGGCGGTCGCTCTCGACGAGGCGGATGCCGCAGCGGACGCCGCGAAGGCCGAGGCCGCTCGCTGGGGTAGCGCGGTGCCCGAACCGGAGCAGACCGAACGCTTCTGGTGACCGGGCGGGAGTCGATCCGTCAGCGGAAGTCGCGGGAGCTGTGGGTCAGCCCCGTGCGCAGATCTTCGAACGCATCCGCCAGCACGTTGATGACGCCCTCCTCCGAACGCTCCAGGATGCCGCGCACGATGAGCGCGGGGGAGTCGCGGGCGACGCGGCGGTAGCGGTTCCAGACGCCGACCGAGCAGATCACGTTCACCAGTCCGCCCTCGTCCTCCAGATTGAGGAAGGTGACCCCGGCAGCCGTCGCCGGGCGTTGGCGGTGGGTGACGAGACCGGCGACCTCGACCCGTCGTCCCGTCTCGTGGGTGCGCAGATCGGTGGACGCGAGGACGCCGCGGTCGCGGAGGGCGGGGCGGAAGTGGGTCATCGGATGGTCGTCGGTCGAGACGCCGGTCGCCCACAGATCGGACGACAGGCGCTCGTAACTGGTCTGGTCGGCGAACAGCGGCGGTTGCACGGACACCGCCGTCCCCGGGAGGTAACGGGAGCGGTCGTCGGCCGCGGCTCCGGCGAGCCAGATCGCCTCGCGCCGCTCCAGCCCCAGGCACTCGAAGGCGCCGGCGGTCGCGAGCGCCTCCAGCTGCGCCGCCGTCGCGTCGGTGCGCCGGACGAGGTCGTGCAGGTCGCGGTAGAGGCCGTGCGCCTCGCGCTCCGCCACGATCCGCTCCGCCATCGCCACACCGATCCCTCGCACCCCGCTCAGGCCCATGCGCACCGCGAACCCTCCGTCTCGACGGTGCGCGGCCGACTCATCCGGGGCGTTCCGGTCGAAGCGCAACGGCGGGGGCTGAGGCACCGCGCGGCATGCGTCCCGTCCCGTCGGCCGTGACGGAGTCGCCCCGGTCAGCGGCTCGAGGGTCTCGGTCGCTCCGGAGAGCTGCAGGTCGGGCCGCCGCACCTCCACCCCGTGGCGACGGGCATCCGCGGTCAGCGTCGCCGCCGAGTAGAACCCCATCGGCTGCGAACGGAGGAGCCCCGCCAGGAACGCCGCCGGGTAGTGCAGCTTCAGCCAGGAGCTGGCGTACACGAGCAGCGCGAACGACAGCGAGTGCGATTCCGCGAAGCCGAAGTTGGCGAACGCCTGGATCTGCGCGTAGATGCGGTCGGATGCCTCCTGGTCGAGACCCCGCCGCGTCATGCCGGCGTAGAGCTTCTCGCGCACCTTCTCGATCTTCTCCAGCCCCCGCTTCGACCCCATCGCCCGTCGCAGCAGGTCGGCCTCATCGGCGGTGCAGTCGCCGACCGCCGTCGCCATCTGGATCAGCTGCTCCTGGAAGATGGGGATGCCAAGGGTGCGTTCGAGGATCGGCTCGAGGTCGGAGTGCGGATAGGGGATGGGGAAGTCCACGAGCGGCTCGCCCCGCTCGGCCCGCGCCCGGTTCTCCTCGTCGACGCGATCTTTCTCCATCTTGCGGCGGACGAACGGATGCACCGCCCCGCCCTGGATGGGCCCGGGGCGGATGAGGGCGATCTGGATGGCGAGATCGTAGAAGCGTCGCGGTTGAAGACGGGGGAGCAGCCCGATCTGCGCCCGCGACTCCACCTGGAACACCCCGATCGAGTCGGCGCGGCAGAGCATGTCGTACACCCCCGCCTCCTCCTTGGGGATGTCCTCGAGCGTCCAGAGCTCTCCGGTGGCGTCGTGGATCAGGTCGAAGCAGTGCTGCAGCGCGGCCAGCATCCCCAGACCCAGCAGGTCGAACTTGACCAGGCCCATGAAGGCGGCGTCGTCCTTGTCCCACTGGATGACCGTGCGATCCTCCATGCGCGCATGCTCGACCGGCACGACCTCGCCGACAGGGCGGGCGGTGAGCACCATGCCGCCGGAGTGGATGCCGAGATGGCGGGGGGCCTTCATCAGCTCGCCGGCATACGCCAGCACGTTCTCCGGGATGTCGTGTCCCTCCGCCGGCTCCAGGCCGGTGCTCCAGCCGTCGACCTGTCGCGACCACGAGTCCTGCTGACCCGGTGAGTGCCCGAGCGCCCTCGCCATGTCGCGCACCGCGTTCTTGGGGCGGTACTGGATCACGTTGGCGACCTGCGCGGCACGCTCGCGCCCGTACTCGCGGTAGACCCACTGGATGATCTCCTCCCGTCGCCGGGAGTCGAAGTCCACGTCGATGTCGGGCTCCTCCTGACGGGTGGTCGCGAGGAAGCGCTCGAACGGCAGGCCGTAGAGGATCGGATCGACGGCGGTGATGCCCAGCAGGTAGCACACGGCGCTGGCCGCGGCCGACCCGCGACCCTGGCAGAGGATGCCGCGGCGCCGGGCCTCCGAGACGATGCCGTGCACGATGAGGAAGTAGCCGGGGAAGTCCTTCTCCTCGATGACGTCCAGCTCCCGGGCGATCCGCCGCCTCCCGTCCTCCCCGAGGCGGGGGTAGCGGGAGGGCACGGCCTCCCACACGAGCTTGCGCAGCCAGCTCATCGGCGTGTGCCCGTCCGGCACGTCCTGCTTCGGCAGGGCCGGCCGTGCCAGACGCAGGGGGAAGGCACTGGCGGCGGCCAGCGCCAGGCCCGTCTCGATGGCACCGGGGTAGCGGCGGAAGCGGGCGGTCATCTCGGCCCCGCTGCGCAGGTGCGCTCCGCCGTGCGCGGGCATCCACCCGTCGAGCTCGTCCATGCTGCGCACCGCCCGGACGGCGGCGATCGCCTCGGCGAGAGGAGCCTGCCGAGGGGTGGCGTAGTGCACGTTGTTGGTGGCGACGACGGGCAGGCGCATCCGCTTCGCGAGGTCGGACAGGGCGTCGTTGCGACGCGAGTCGAGCGGGTCGCCGTGATCGAAGAGCTCCACCGCCACGTTGTCGGCGCCGAACAGGTCGGTCAGGCGACGCAGCGGGGCTGCGGCATCTCCCTGTTCGAGCCCTCGTCGCACGGCGCCCTTGCGGCATCCCGTGAGGATCGTCCAGTGGTCTCCGGCGCTCGCCGCCAGCTCGTCGATGTCGTAGACCGGCCGGCCCTTCTCGCCGCCGCGGAGCTGGGCCCGGGTGATGGCCCCGCTCAGGCGGTGGTAGCCCTCCATGCCCCGGGCGAGTACGAGCAGATGCTCGCCCTCGGGGTCGGCCGCTCCGCGCTGCGGCGCCGACAGATCGAGCGACAGCTCCGCCCCGAACACCGTTTGCAGCTTCACGTCCATCAGCTCCGCCACCTCGGCGAAGCGGGCCGCTCCGTAGAAGCCGTCGTGGTCGGTGAGCGCGAGAGCGCTGAGTCCCAGACGCTCCGCTTCGATCAGCAGCGCCTCGGGAGAGGAGGCGCCGTCGAGGAACGAGTACGACGAGTGGGCGTGCAGTTCGGCATAGGGAACGGCGTCATCCGGGCGGGGCGTCGACGTCGGCGGCAGCGTCTTCCGGCGTCGGCTCACCGGTCCCGGATCGGCGCGGACGCCCACCGGTTCGGCGCTCGGGGGGCCTTCGCCGCTCAGGGTGCGCTGCAGCTCCTGCCAGGTCTGCGGCGGGTTGTGCCACCCCATCAGCGATACCGCCCCTCAGCCCACCAGCGTCCGCCTGCGCAGAACATCAGCCAGGCCCGGTCCTTCTCGTCGACGACCTGGAAACGATGACCGCGCTTGCCCCCTCCGGGCGCCCACCGTCTCTCGTTCACCGGCCACGGCCCGGCCCAGGCGTGCACCGCGGCGCCGTCGACGAACGCGGGATCGGCGGAGAGCAGACCGCGCTCGTCGATGCGCACCGTCCCGCCCTCGCCGTCGGTGACGCCGAGCGGACGGGGTGGGCGGAAGACCTCGGCGGGCAGCGGGTCCGGCAGGCTCCCCGGCCAGGGAGATCCGGGATCGCGGGGCGCGACCGGGCGCTCGCCCCAAGGCGTGAGCACCTGACGATCGGCGAGCCATCGCCCCCCGGCGACCGCCGCCGTGACGACGCCCTCATGACCGAGCATCGTCTGCACCCGCGAGACCGCATGGTGCAGACGCTCGTCGGTTCCGGAGCCGAACAGTCCCGGCTGGTGGTGGGCGGCGTCGTCGACGGCGACCGGCACGATGCGCACGGCGACGATCCCCCGGAACTCCCTGGCCTCGTCGACCGGCTCCCGGGCGTTCCGGGCGGCGAGGGCCTCCAGCTGCCACCGCACCCGGTCGACCAGATCGGCGGCGTCGAAGCAGGAGGGGTGCAGCCAGGGGCGGCTGAACACCTCGCCGTCGTCGTCGGTGAGATCGATGCGCACCTCGGTGCACACCGTGGATGCCTCGCCGAGGGCCAGCATCACGGCATCCGCGGTCTGCCGCACCGCGAAGGCCACCTGATCGGCCCCGCTCAGCGGGGAGTCGAACTCCACCGTCCGCACCAGCTCAGGGTCGGGCGGGCGCGGAGTGACGGGACGGGAGTCTGCGCCGGCGGCCAGGGACTGGAGGCGGGTGCCGCGCTCCCCGAAGCGGTCGCGCACATCGTCGGTCCGCAGCGCGGTGAACTCGGCGAGGGTGCGGATGCCGAGGCGCAGGAGGAGAGCGGTGAGCTGCTCGTCGCGCAGCACCTGCACGGGGAAGGGGGCGAGGAACTCGCGAGATCCGCCGGGGGGGACGACCGTGCACCGCTGCGGGCTCCGTGCCGCGATCTCCGCGGTGAACGGACCGTCGGCGACGCCGATGCGCACCTCGGGGAACCCGGCGTCGGTGAGCACGGAGACCAGGGCGTCGGCGGCTTCCGCCTCTCCACCGTGGTAGCGCGCGATGCCCCGGGCGCGGAGCACCGCGAGCCCCGGCCGCA
>DAMDKH010000063.1:1149-9558 GCA_032099965.1 Microbacterium sp. | reverse complement strand
CCCGCAGCAGGGCGGCCCGCAGGGTGGCCCGGTGTCGGGCATCGGCTCCGACTCCGCCGACGAGCTGGTCGACATCGCCGACGCCGCCCGCGGTGCCGCGGAGGGCGACGTCACCTCGATCGATGCCAAGCGCGACGGCACGTGGGAGGTCACCCTCGTGACCTCGACGGGCGACGAGACCGAGGTGCGCGTCGACGCCGACCTCGCGACGACCGTGGTGTCGACCGAGACGGCAGACGGCGACGACACCGGTCCGTCCGTGTCGCTCGACGAGGAGAGCATCCGCGCCCTGGTGACGGCCGCGCTCGACGAGGCCGACGGCATGATCACCGACCTCGACGTCGACGACGACGCCTCCCGCCCGTACGACGTGTCGGTGGTGACGGGCGACCGCCGCTCGATCGACATCGACCTCGACGCCGCGTTCGCCGTGGTGGGAACGGACACCGACGACTGACCCGCGTCGACCGTCGCCCGTGCGCCCGTCGCGTCCCCTCCGGGGGCGGCGGGCGCACGGCGTCCGGGCCGGATACGATGCAGGGATGACCTCGATCGACGACATCTCCATCGGCGGCGAGATGATCCGCCTCGGTCAGTTCCTGAAGTTCTCCGGTCTCATCGACTCGGGCGGTGACGCCAAGGAGGCGATCATCGACGGCTTCGTGAAGGTCAACGACGAGGTCGACCGCCGCCGCGGACGCCAGCTGCACGACGGCGACCTCGTGTCGTTCGAAGGTCGCACCGTCCGCGTCCGCCCCTGACCCGGGGGCACCCCCGCCCGGAACGGACGCCCCGTTAGTCCGTCCGCAGCGACGAACACAACCCCATTCCGTCGTCTGAGGCCGGGATGGGATGCTGATCGCATGAAACTCGTCTCCTACGCAGGTCAGCAGCTGGTCACCACGGATGACGTCGCCGAGGCGCTGGTCGTCCTCGCCGCAGCGGTCGCGAACGAGGGAGCCTCACAGGCGGTGCAGATCCCCATCCTCGTGGAGGGCCGCGTCGATGTCGCCGAACTGGTCGTCGGTCTCGGGAACGACGTGCTCGTCGGGCCCCGCTCGTCCGACGGTGACGACCCGGACTTCTCGGCGCACGCGACGCGTCTGCGCGAGCATCCGTTCTACCCGAAGCCGACCGCCGACGACGACTCCGCCGAGGCGGAGGAGCAGCCGTTCGACGAGTGGGCTCTGGACGTCGACCTCGAGACGTCGACGCGCCTGCAGCAGGGGCGCTGACCGCCGCGTCATCGGAGCGGTCGACCCCGGGTGACCGGGGAAGACTGTCCGGTCCTCCACCACCCGAAGATGGAGGACCGGCGGAGTCGACGAGAGGTCCGCGCAGCGTACCGCCCCCGTCCGGGCGCCCTTGACCGAGAGAGTAACAAGGGGGGCCGGTCGGTTCGACCGACGCGGAGTCGACGATCGCCGACTCGTTGTGGAACGAGCCTATGCACGTCGCCGGATTGCGCCGCATCGGACACCGACCGTTGACGCCGCGCCCGTCGGACTGCTAACGGCCCGGCGCCTCGCGCGATAGCGAGCGCTTCCCGATCGCGCAAGGCTTTTGCCCGCATCGGGCGGCGGGCGCACGATGGCGTGATGGTCCCCGCTCCCCCCGGTCGCCCCCTCGCGACCTACGCCCCCATCGGCGACGGTCGCACCGTCGCCCTCGTGGGCCTGGACGGGTGCATCGACTGGCTTCCGCTGCCCGACCTCACCGATCTGCCCGTGTTCGCCCGCCTCCTCGACGAGGACACCGGCGGATGCCTCGAACTGCGGCCTGTCGACGACTTCCGCACCGAGCGGCGCTACGTGCCCGACACCAACGTGCTCGAGACGACCTTCGTCACCGCGCAGGGTCGGGTGCGGGTGACCGACGCCCTCGTGTCCGGTGTCGCCGGGCGCCTCCCCTGGGCCGAGCTCGCGCGACGGATCGACGGCGTCGAGGGCGAGGTCGGGATGCGCTGGTGCGTGCGTCCCGGAACCTCGCTGCGCACGGCGGCACCGTGGATCGAGCACACGCAGCACGGCGAGATCGTGCGCAGCGGCGCGACGGCCTTCGTCCTCGTGGGGTTCGAGCACGGCCCGGAGCGGCCCGACCCCGACGGACCCGAGGGCCCCCGCCTCGACGGATCCTTCACCACCGCGCCCGGATCGCGGCACCTGCTCGCCCTCGCCGCGACGCACGACGAGCCGCTGCACATCCCCGACCCGCACAACGTCGATGCGGGGATCGACCGCACCATCGAGAACTGGCGGCATTGGTCCGCCGTGTTCTCGTACGACGGCCCGTGGGCGGGGCACGTGCAGCGCAACGCGCTCGCGCTGAAGCTCCTCATCCACAGCCCGACCGGAGCGATCGCCGCCGCCGCGACGACGTCGTTGCCCGAGAGCGCCGCGGGCGGCAAGAACTGGGACTACCGGCACGCCTGGGTGCGCGACCTCGCCTACACGACCCACGCGCTCGTGCGCTTCGGGCTGCGCGAGGAGACGCAGGCGGCGTTGTCGTGGATGCTCGGCACGATCCGCGATCACGGTCCCGACGTGCACGTCATGTACACGCTCGGCGGCGATCTGGTGCCGTCGCCGCACGCCTACGACGTTCCGGGGTGGGGCGGGATCGGCCCCGTCGTCACCGGCAACCCCGCCGGCACGCAGCTGCAGCTCGGGGTCTACGGAGACCTCCTCGCCATCTGCCGCACTTACGTCGACGCGGGCAACGTGCTCGACGTGGGCACCGCCCGCATGCTCGCGGGTGTGGCCGACCGCACGTGCGACGTGTGGCGCAACCCGGACTCGGGCATGTGGGAGCTCCCGGAGGAGCGCCACTACGTCTCGTCGAAGATGGGGTGCTGGAAGGCGCTCGACGACGCGGTGGCCCTCGCCGAGGTCGGAGCGATCCCGGGCAGCGCCGACCGGTGGCGCGCCGAGCGCGAGCGCATCCGCGGATGGATCGACGAGAACGGGTGGTCGCCCGAGCGGAACGCCTACGTGTTCTACGCCGGCGGCGACCGGCTCGACGCCTCGGTGCTGCTGCACGCGCCCTCGGGGTTCGACCGCGGCGAGCGCATGTCGGCCACGATCGACGCCCTCGCCGACGAGCTCGGCGCGGGCGCGCTGATGTACCGCTACAGCGGGGTGGATGCCGAGGAGAAGACCTTCGTGGCCTGTGCCTTCTGGCGCGTCGAGGCCCTCGCCTGCGTCGGACGCCACGACGAGGCGATCGCGCTCATGAACGAGCTGATCTCGCACGGCAACGACGTGGGGATCTACGCCGAGATGATCGACGCCGATGACGGCTCGGCCTGGGGCAACCTGCCGCAGGCACTGAGCCACCTGGGCTTCCTCAGCGCGGCGATGACCATTCGCGACGTCGTGCCCGCCGAGAAGCTGCGCGGCCTGAGCTGACGTCTCGGCCCGAGAACCGAACCGACCGAAGAACCGATAGGAAAAAGGAAAGGGAGACACCATGTCCCGTGACCAGTACACCTTCACCAACCCCGTCGAGCTCTACGACATCGAGCCGCAGAAGCAGAAGATGCCGGAGCCCGGACTCGACGCCGACCTCACGCCGAAGGCCGACCTCGGCGAGGAGAGCTACCGCGGCACCGGGCGGCTCACCGGCCGCAAGGCGCTCATCACCGGCGCCGACTCCGGCATCGGTGCGGCCACCGCCATCGCGTTCGCCCGCGAGGGCGCGCACGTGGCCATGTCGTACCTCCCCGAGGAGGAGCAGGATGCCGAGCGCATCGCCGGCATCCTCCGCGAGGCCGGTGCGACGGTCGCGACCCTCCCCGGCGACCTGCGCGACCCCGAGTACTGCCGGTCGCTCGTGGCCGACGCGGTGGAGGCCCTCGGCGGCCTCGACATCGTCGTCAACAACGGCGGCAAGCAGGTCTTCCAGGAGTCGCTCTCCGACATCACCGACGAGCAGTTCGACGACACGTTCAAGACGAACGTCTACGCGATGTTCTGGATCACGAAGGCGGCGCTCCCGCACCTCCCCGCGGGTTCGGCGATCATCAACACGACGTCGATCCAGGCGTACTCGCCGTCCGACATCCTCGTCGACTACGCCTCGACCAAGGCGACGATCAACGCGTTCACGAAGGGCCTGGCGCAGCAGCTCGCGCCGAAGGGCATCCGCGTCAACGCCGTCGCACCGGGACCCATCTGGACGCCGCTGCAGCCCAGCGACGGCCAGCCGCAGGAGAAGATCGCGGAGTTCGGCAAGGACACCCCGCTCGGCCGCATGGGCCAGCCGGCGGAGCTCGCGCCGGCGTACGTGTTCCTCGCCTCCGCGGAGTCGAGCTACGTCGCCGGCGAGACGCTCAACGTCAACGGCGGCATGCCGACCCCGTGATCGACTGAGCCGGATCCGCGGCGAACTCCGCCGCGGATCTGCACGGAACCCTGCGAATGCAGGGAGGGACACCGCGTTCCCTCCCTGCATACGTGTTTTCTCCGTCGGCCCGTCCGGCGACCCGGAGCGGATGCTCGGGCGCGCCGAGATAACCCGCCCACGAGCGAGCGTCAACCCCGTCGCCCCGATCCGCTCGTCCGGGCACAGTGGAATCCTCACCACCCGCCAGCACAGGAGGACCCATGGACGCCGACAACCGCGAGAACCACATCGTCGACAACCCCGACGCGATCCAGCCAGTGCGCGATGGCGAGGCGACCTCGTACGCCGACCCGTCCGACGACCCGGCCCAGGCGGAGTGGGAGCGCACGGAGGCCCTCGACGCCGGTGCCGACATCGACGACGCGACGGCCACCGGTGCCGACCCCGACGAGATCCCCTCCGACGACGACCAGATCCCCGCGGAAGACCTTCCGACCAGCGGTCTGCAGCCGGAGACGCAGGAGGGCGACCCGCTCATCGCCGACATCGGCGAGGACGGTGAGGGAGACCTCTCGCCCAACGACATCTGAGCCCGTGGCGACCCGGCTGCTCCTGCTCGCCGACACGCATGTGCCGGCGCGCGCGAAGCGACTGCCCGACGACGTGTGGCGGGCGGTCGACGAGGCCGACGTCGTCGTGCACGCCGGCGACTGGGTCGACCTCGCCACGTTCGAGGCGCTCGCCGAGAGGGCGCGCCGGCTGATCGGCGTCTGGGGCAACAACGACGGAGCCGACCTCCGGGAGAGGATGCCGGAGTTCGCCGTCGCTCGGATCGAGGGCGTGAACCTCGGCGTCGTGCACGAGACCGGCGCGACCGCGGGGCGGGAGGCGCGCATGGATGCCCGTTATCCCGACGGCGTGCTGGACCTGCTCGTCTTCGGTCACAGCCACATCCCGTGGGACTCGACGACGCCCCGCGGCATCCGCCTGCTCAACCCGGGGTCGCCGACCGATCGCCGCCGCCAGCCGGTGTGCACGCTCATGACCGTCACGATCGACGGCGACGACGTGCGCGACGTCACCGTCGTCCCCGTCGACCGCAGCTGACGGGGATGCCCCGGGTCAGTGGAAGTCGCCGCCCGGGGCCATGTCGGCGAAGCGCGAGTAGTGGCCCTGGAACGCGACGGTGATCGTCGCGGTCGGACCGTTACGGTGCTTGGCCACGATGAGGTCGGCCTCGCCGGGGCGCACGTCCTTGTCGTAGACCGAGTCGCGGTGCAGCAGGATCACCATGTCGGCATCCTGCTCGATCGAGCCGGACTCACGCAGGTCGCTGATCGCGGGCTTCTTGTCCTGACGCTGCTCCGGACCACGGTTCAGCTGCGACAGCGCGATCACCGGAACGTTGAGCTCCTTGGCGATGAGCTTGAGGCTTCGCGAGAACTCCGAGACCTCCTGCTGACGCGACTCGACGCGCTTGCCCGAGGTCATCAGCTGCAGGTAGTCGATGATGACCATGCGCAGGCCCGCGCGCTGCTTGAGCCGCCGGCACTTGGCCCGGATCTCGACGAGGGTCATGTTGGGGCTGTCGTCGATGTAGAGGGGGGCGTCGTTGATGCGCCCGCGGGTGGACGCGACGGTGGTCCAGTCGCGGGGGTCGAGGGTTCCCTTGCGCATGTTCTGCAGCGGGATGGCCCCCTCGGCGCTGAGCAGACGCATGGCGATCTCGCTCTTGCCCATCTCGAGCGAGAAGAAGATCGACGGGAAGTCGTGCCCGATGGATGCCGCGCGGGCGAAGTCGAGCGCGAGCGTCGACTTTCCCATGGCGGGTCGCGCGGCGACGACGATCATCTGCCCGCCGTGCAGGCCGTTGGTCAGTTCGTCGAGTTCGCGGAAGCCGGTGGGGATGCCCGTCATCGAGCCGTCGCGACCGTTCGCTGCCTCGATCTCCTCGATGGCCGCGTCGACGGCGGTCGTGAGGGGGACGTAGTCCTCGGCGGTCTCGGTGCCCGTGACGGAGTAGATCTCGGCCTGGGCGTTGTTGACGATGTCGGTGGCGTCGCCCTCCCCGGCGTAGCCGAGCTGCACGATGCGCGTGCCGGCGTCGACCAGACGACGCAGGATCGCCCGCTCCGACACGATGCCGGCGTAGTAGCCGGCGTTCGCGGCGGTGGGCACGATCGACGTGAGCGTGTGCAGGTAGTCGGCACCGCCGGCGCGCCCGAGCTCGCCGGTCTTGATGAGCTCGTCGGTGACCGCGACGACGTCGGTCGGTTCACCGTGCGAATACAGGGAGAGGATGGCCTCGAAGATGAGCTCGTGCTTGGGCACGTAGAAGTCGGCGCCCTTGAGCGTCTCGATCACGTCGGCGACCGCGTCTTTCGACAGCAGCATGCCGCCCAGGGCGCTCTGCTCGGCGAGCAGGTCGTGCGGCGGCGTGCGCTCGGGTCCGCGGGACGAGGACCCGCCCAGACGCTCCTGCGAGATGTCGGCGATCGACACAGTGCTCCCTTCGATGCGACGTTCCCGGTGGTGCTCCCCGCCGGTCGGATACGAGATGGCGATCGGGAGGCCACCTCCACAGCACAGCAGAGGCCTCCGACATCGGGTCGCTCGACCACGCTACGAGCGCGTCCCTGCCCCTGCAACACGGCCTGTGGATAACCGTGTGGAAAGCTTGCGGAGAAGTCTGGAGTGTCTGTGCAGAATGGGTGTGGATAACCCGGTGGACTACCGCGAGTAGAAGGTTTTTTAACCTGCTTGACCTGGAGTTTTCAGTTTCCTCAGCCTGTGGACAGAAACGTACCTCAACTGCCCGTTGAAGGTTGTGTCACACGCTGTTCACATGTGTAGAACTTGGGGAAAGTCAAGCCGGATCCCGCCCGGGCGCGTCACCCTCATTTCTCCGCGGAATCCTGCGCGATTTGTCCTCAGTCTCACGCGACCGGGTATGGACAGACCGATATACCGGGAGTATCGTCTCGGTCAATCGACGCATCGCGCGTCGGAACGATCGCACTTCGGGGAGGAAGTCGACGTGAACGCTCAGGCCACCCGTCGCGGCGTACCAGCCGCGGTCTTCTGGGGTGGCCTCGGCGTGGTCGCGTGGGCGGCTCTCACGGCCGTGGTCGGAGGGGGCAGCGCCCATGCGGACGACCGCAGCGATCCCTCTCTGCTCGCCGGCGTCGGGTCCGTCGTCTCCGAGACGGTCGACACGGTCGGCCAGACGGTCACCGCGGTCACCACCCCGATCGTCACGGACGTCGTGAAGCCCGTCGTGACCGAGGTCGTGCAGCCGATCGTCGCGCCCGTCGTCGCCCCTGTGCAGCAGGCCGCTCCCGACGTCGTGCAGACGGTCACCGACACCGTGGCGGCCGTTCCGGTCGTGGGGCCGGCGACCGCACCGATCGTCTCGACCGTGACCGACACCGCCGAGGCGGTCGTCACGCCGGTCACCGACCTCCTCACGGAGTCCCCGGTGTCGCAGATCGTCACGCCGATCCGGGATGCCGTCGGTCTCGTGCCGCTCGTGGGCGGACTCCTCGAAGACCTCGGCGTGACCCCGCTCATCGACCAGGTCGTCGACGTCGTCGACGAGACCACCGCGGTCATCGGCGACATCGTCGATGAGACGGTCCCCCCGATCCTCGGCACCGTCGGCGGCACCCCGCTGATCACCGTCCCGGGAGTCGACGGATCCCTCCTCGTGGCGGGCACCCCGACCTCCTCCGCGGCATCCGCTGGCGCCCGCGTGGGGCTCGCGAACGCGCCGGGACTCTCGGCCGGCTCCGGCGCAGCGATGACGGTATCGGAACCGCTCACGGCCGCCCCCGCGCCCACCGCGCGAGACACCGCTCCCGCGACCCCGTCTACCCCCTGGGCGCCGGCGACGTCATCGTCGTCCGCCACGTCGGGCGGCGCATCCGCACTCTCCCACGCCCGCCTCAGCGGCGTGGACCTTCCCGAGCTCCGTGCCTGGGAGCTCTCCTCCGGCGCATCCGACGACGTCCTCCCGTCGTCGACGGTCGCCGACACCGACGTCTCTCCTGACTGACGGTCTGTCGC
>DAMDKH010000063.1:0-1007 GCA_032099965.1 Microbacterium sp. | reverse complement strand
CGCCGGCGGGGTCACCCTGCTCGGCGCGACCGCCGCGAACGCGGCAGACACCTCGGGAGACGACGGACTGCTCTCGGGAACCCAGGCAGTGGCACCGATCTCGGTGCCGGTCACGGTCGTCGACACGGCGATCTCGCTGATCGGTGACTCGTCGGCGCAGGCCCCGGCCCCGGCTCCCGCCCCGGCCCCGGCTCCCGCTCCCGCTCCCGCTCCGGCCCCGGCTCCGGCTCCGGCTCCGGCGACCACCACGGGTGAATCCGGCATCGGATCCGGAACGCAGGCGCTCGTCACGGTGTCGGTTCCCGTCACGGTCGACGGCAACGCGATCAGCGTGCTGGGCGACTCGGACTCCGAGCAGGGCGCGACCGCTCCCGCCGCACCCGCACCGGCTCCCGCACCCGCGGTCAGCACGAGCGGTGACGACGGCCTGCTGTCCGGCAGCCAGGCACTCGTCGACGTCGCAGTGCCCGTCACGGTGACCGGAAACGCCATCTCCCTCCTGGGTGACAGCGAGTCCGAGGGCACGGATGCCGCAGCACCGGCCTCCTCCAACGGAACGTCGGATGCGGCGGCGCCGAGCACCTCGGGTGACGACTCCCTCCTCGGCGGCACCCAGGCGGTGGCTCCGATCACGGTTCCGATCGAGCTGTCCGGCAACGCGATCTCCGTGCTCGGTGACAGCGACGTGAGCGGCACGACCGGCGCCCCGGCGCAGCCCGCGCCCGCCGCCGGCAACGACCTCGGCGACTTCGAGGCGCTCCCCGGCACCGCAGGCTCGACGTCCGGCGACGAGGGAACGCTCGGCGGCACCCAGGTCGTGGCACCCATCGCCCTCCCCGTGACGGTCGGCGGCAACGCCATCTCCGTCCTCGGAGACAGCGAGACCACCGGCACCACCACCCCCGCCACCGGCACCCCGGCCACGGGCGGCTCGACCACGGGCGGCGCGAGCACCGGCGGCACCACCTCCGGTGACGACAGCACCCTCGGCGGCACCCAGGTCGTGG
>DAMDKH010000062.1:0-9893 GCA_032099965.1 Microbacterium sp. | reverse complement strand
ACGGCCGGGCTGAGCCGCAAGGCGACGATCCAGCGGCACCTGATGCCGGTCATGGTGCGCTGGTTCGCCGACGGCAGCGACCCCGACTACGGGCTGATCGCCTTCCGCCGCATCAGCGAGCGACTCGGCACGACGCATTGGTTCCTGCGGATGCTGCGCGACTCATCGGGAGCGGCCGAGAGCCTCACGCGTCTGCTCTCGTCGTCACGGTACATCGGCGAACTGATGGAGTGGATCCCGGAGTCGGTGGCGTGGCTCGACAGCGCCGAGCTGCTGCGTCCCCGCGGGGCGACCGCCCTCGACGACGAGGCCCGGGCGATCCAGACGCGTCACCGCACCGTCGCCGATGCGCTGCGCGCGGTGCGTGCGCTGCGTCGACGGGAGCTTCTGCGCACGGCGATGGGCGCGGTCCTCGACGTGCTCACGATCGAGCAGGTGGCCACCGCCCTCACCGACATCACCGAGGTGACCATCCAAGCGGCCCTGCGCGCGGTGCGCCGGGAGGTGGTGCCGCCCGAGGACGACGCGCTCGACTTCTCGATCATCGCCATGGGCCGGTTCGGGGGCGCCGAACTCGGCTTCGGATCCGACGCCGACATCCTCTACGTCTACGACGCCAACGGCATCGATCCCGAGCGCGCGCAGGGGTACGCGACGAGGATCGTCGCCGGGCTCCGCGAGCACCTGACCGACCACCGGCTGCCGCTCGAACTCGACGCGGGCCTGCGCCCGGAGGGTCGGAGCGGCCCGCTGGTGCGCTCGCTGGCCGCGTACGCCGAGTACTACCGGCGGTGGTCGTTGTCCTGGGAGGCGCAGGCGCTGCTCCGGGCGCGCGGCATCGCGGGGAGCGCCAAGCTGATCTCCCGCTTCACCGAGCTCGCCGACGGCATCCGGTATCCCGAGCGGATCGACCTGCAGGGCGTGCGGGAGATCAAGCGCATCAAGGCGCGTGTGGAGGGTGAGCGTCTGCCCCAGGGCGCCGACCCCCGCCGTCACCTCAAGCTCGGCCCCGGCACCCTGAGCGACGCCGAATGGCTGGTGCAGCTGCTCCAGCTCCAGCACGCCCGGGACATCCCCGCGCTCCGCACCACATCGACCCTCACCGCGCTGACCGCCGCCGTCGATGCGGGGCTCCTGCCCGACGAGGCGGCCGAGCGCCTGCGGGAGGCCTGGTTGCTCTCCAGCCGGCTGCGTTCGGCGATCACGATCCTCACCGGAGCCACGAGCGACGTGCTCCCCGCCGACCGGCGGCAGCTCGACGCGATCGCCCGCATCCTCGGGTATCCCGACCGTTCGGCCACGCGGCTCGAAGAGGACTACCTCGGCGTCACGCGGCGGGCGCGGAAGGCGTTCGAGCAGGAGTTCTACGGCTGACACCGTGTCGACTTGCGGTCGGGCGCGTCGCGCTCCAGGCTTGGCCTCATGAGCTTCACGAGCATCGGCATCGTCTGGAACCCCTCGAAGATCGACGAGAGCGATCTCCGTTCTGCGGTCGACGACGTCTTCGGCGAGGGCGCCCCGATCCGCTGGTGGGGGACGACCGTCGAGGACCCGGGCCGGGGAATGGCGAAGGAGGCCGTCGCGGAGGGCTGCGACGTGGTCGTCGCCGTCGGCGGCGACGGCACCGTCCGCGCCGTGGCGGAGGGTCTCGCGGGCACGGAGGTGGCCCTCGGCATCGTGCCGCAGGGCACGGGCAACCTGCTCGCGCGCAACCTCGGCGTGCCGTTGACGACCATGACGGCGGCGCTGGAGCGGGTGCGCGACGCGACGCCCCAGCACATCGACCTGGGCTGGGTGGAGCTGAACGGCGAGACGCGGGCCTTCACGGTCATGGTCGGCTTCGGTCTCGACGCCCAGATGCTCGTCGAGACCAACGACGACCTCAAGGACAGGGCCGGTTGGCTGGCGTACGTCGAAGCCATGGGTCGCGCGCTCCAGGGCACGGAGATGACCGACATGACCGTGGTGATCGACGGCGGCGAGCCCGAGGAGGTGCGCGGGCACACTCTGCTCATCGGCAACTGCGGCATGCTGCAGGGCGGCATCCGCCTGCTCCCGGACGCGCAGCTCGACGACGGTCTCCTCGACATCCTCCTCGTGAGCTCGGAGGGCGCTCTCCAGTGGATGAGCACGCTCCGCACGGTCGTGTGGGACAACGGCATCCGCCGGGCGATCACCGGCAGCGACGAGGCCGTCAGCACCGATTCCGCGCAGCATCAGGCGGTGGAGAGCATCTCGGTGCGTCTCGCTCAGCCGCTCACCTTCGAGATCGACGGCGAGGAGATGGGCGAGGTCACCGAGTTCGCGGTGCGCGTGCAGGCCGGCGCCCTCACGGTGCGGTGAGCGCGGGCGGAGCCTGCTTGCGGTCCTGAGCGGGGAACACGACCTTCTGCACGATGATGATGATGCTCGCGGCGACCGGGATGGCGACGAGCGCACCGAGGATGCCGCCGAGCGCTCCGCCGGCGACCGCGGCGATGACCACGAGCGCACCGGGGACGGCGACGGCCTTGTTCATGATGCGCGGAGACAGCACGTACGCCTCGATCTGCATGTACACGAGGTAGTAGATGATCGCGATGAGAGCCGTGACCGGGCTCACGAAGAGGCACAGCAGGGCGTTGATGATCGACGCGGCCAGCGTGCCGACGAGCGGGATCATCGATCCGATGAAGGCGATGAGCGCGAGCAGCGCGGGAACCGGTGCGCCGATGAGGGTGAGGAAGATCAGGCTGAGGATGCCGTTCACCAGCGCGAGGCTGGCCTGCCCCATCACATAACGACCCACGGCGCCGGACACGTCTTCGAGCAGCTCCCGGAAGGTGTCGCGCTGGTAGGCGGGTACGAAGCGCGTCGCGATGTTCTTCATGCTCCGCAGCGAGGCCATGAAGTACAGGGTGAGGATGAGCACGATGGTCACCCCGGTCAGGCCGCCCGCGATGCCGGCGCCGACCGCGAACACGCCGCCGCTGATGTTCAGGATGTTGCCGGGATCCTGGAGGAAGCTCAGCGCCCCCTGGGCCGCATCCTCCAGGGTGGAGCCGAACTGCGCGTTCACGTCCTGGAACCACGCGCTGGCCATGAAGTCCTGCACCATCTGCGGTCCGTCCTCGATGAGGTTCGAGATCTGCTCGACCAGCAGCGGGACGATCGCGAGGATGATCCCGGCGAACGACAGCAGGACGGCGGCCACGACGATCGCGATCGCCGCGGGCCGGGGGAGCTTGCGCTCGATGAAGCGGACGATCGGATCGAGGCCGAGGGCGAGGAACAGGGCGACGCCGACGTAGACGAGCACCGTCGCGAGCTTTCCGGTGATCCCGCCGATGAGCAGGGCCACGAGCACGCCGAGCGCTCCGAGCAGACCGAACATGAACGGATTGATGCGCGCCGCCGCCGTCACCGACTCGACGCGTCGGCTGGAGCGGTGGGTCAGGGGACCGGACTCGATGGTCTCGGTCATCGCGACTGATTTCTTGCGGCGCATGGTTTCCCCTCGGTGGTGCAGACCCCTCAGTCTGGCGAGGCGGCACGGTCAGGGTCAAGCCGGGCTCCGGGGGTTGCGCAGCGGCCTCTCGGTCCCCGTTGATCCGCCGACGCCGAGGGAGGACGATCGTCGTATGACCAAGTACCTCATCTCGTTCCCCGCCGAGGCGATGCAGCTTTCCGAAGAGGAGTTCCCTACCGTCGTCGACGAGAGTCACGCGGTGGTCGAGGAGGCGAAGGCGGCCGGGGTCTACGTCTTCGGCGGAGGGATCGACGAGGATGTCGCCCCGGTGCGGGTCACCGGGCGCGGTGCCGTGAGCGACGACACGTACCCGGGGGTGCGGATCACCGGAGGATTCCTCGTGCTCGACCTCCCGACGCGGGCCGACGCGATCGCCTGGGCGGCGCGGGTCGCGCACGCCTGCCGCTGCCCTCAGGAGCTCCGAGAGTTCGGAGACGATCCCGCGAGCTGAGCCGCACGTCCGCGTGCGTGCGAGGCTGGGGACATGAGTCCCGCCTCGGATCCCCGCACCTACGACCTCGACCGCCTGCGGGCCCGCGTGCAGGCGGAGCGCGGGGGCGAGGTCGACGACAGCATCCCCGAGCTCGCCGAGGGCGACGCCGATCTCCTCGCCGTCGCTCTGGTCACGGTGGACGGCGCCATGAACGCCAGCGCCGAGGCCGACCGGAGCGTGAGCATCCAGTCGGCGGTGAAGCCGTTCCTCTTCGCCCTCGCCCTGCAGGACACCGGCGGCAGCGCACTCGACCGCGTGGGCATCGAGCCCACGGGGGAGGCGTTCGACGCGATCAAGCTGGAGAGCGGCACGGGCCGTCCGCCGAACCCGATGGTGAACGCCGGGGCGTTGCTCACGGCGTCTCTCGTCGACGGGGAGGGAGCCGACGGCCGCAGCGAGCGCATCCTCGCCGGGCTGTCCGCCTTCGCCGGGCGCGCGCTCGAGGTCGACGAGAGCATCGCCGAGAACGAGCACCTGCTCGGCGACCGGAACCATGCCCTCGCCCACCTCATGCGTGCCGAGGGGACCCTCGCGGTGGGGGCCGACGCAGCCGTGGCGGTGTACGCGCGCGCCTGCGCCGTGCGGGTCGATGCCCGCGACCTCGCGACCATGGGCGCCACGCTCGCCGCCGGCGGGCGCAATCCGGTGACCGGGGTACGGGTCATCGACGAGTCGGTCGCCCGCGACGTGATCGCCGTGATGGCCACCTGCGGCGTCTACGACGGGTCGGGGCGGTGGATGCGCCAGGTGGGGGTGCCGGCGAAGTCGAGTGTATCCGGGGCGATCGTGCTGTCCGCGCCGGGTGTCCTCGGCGCCGCGGTGATCAGTCCGCCTCTCGACGCGCAGGGGACCAGCGTCCGAGGACACGCGGCCAGCGACATCCTCAGCGCCGACCTCGACCTGCACGCCTTCCGCATCGCCCGGCGCTGAGCCCCCGACGACGAAGCGCCCCGCCGGCCGAAGCCGACGGGGCGCTTCCGACGCCGGAGATCAGACGCCGAAGTACAGCTCGTACTCGAACGGGTGCGGACGCTGCGCGATCGGCAGGATCTCGTTCTCGTACTTGTAGGAGATCCAGGTCTCGATGAGCTCCTCGGTGAACACGCCGCCCTCGAGGAGGAACTGGTGGTCGGTGCGGAGGGCCTCCAGGGAGTCCAGGAGCGAGTTCGGCACCTGCGGGATGCCCTTGGCCTCCTCGGGAGGGAGCTCGTAGAGGTCCTTGTCGACGGGCTCGTGGGGCTCGATGCGGTTCTTGATGCCGTCGAGGCCGGCCATGAGCTGCGCGGCGAACGCGAGGTACGGGTTGCCCGAGGCGTCCGGCGCGCGGAACTCGATGCGCTTGGCCTTCGGGTTCGAGCCCGTGATCGGGATGCGGATGGCCGCGGAGCGGTTGCCGGCCGAGTAGACCAGGTTGACCGGTGCCTCGAAGCCCTTCACCAGACGGTGGTAGCTGTTCAGCGTCGGGTTCGTGAAGGCGAGCAGCGCGGGGGCGTGGGCGAGGATGCCGCCGATGTACCAGCGGGCGATGTCGCTGAGCTGGCCGTAGCCCGCCTCGTCGTAGAACAGCGGCTTGCCGTCGCTCCACAGCGACTGGTGCGTGTGCATGCCCGAGCCGTTGTCGCCGTACAGGGGCTTCGGCATGAAGGTCGCGACCTTGCCCCACTCCTCGGCGGTGTTCTTGACGATGTACTTGAACTTGAGGATGTCGTCGGCCGCGTGCACCATCGTGTCGAAGCGGTAGTTGATCTCCTGCTGCCCCGCGGTGCCGACCTCGTGGTGCGAGCGCTCGAGGATGAAGCCGGCGTCGATCAGCTTGAGCGTGATGTCGTCGCGCAGGTCGGCCGTCTTGTCGACGGGGCTCACGGGGAAGTAGCCGCCCTTGTACGGGGTCTTGTTGGCGAGGTTCCCGCCCTCCTCCTCGCGGCCGGTGTTCCACGCGGCCTCCTCGGAGTCGACCTTGTAGAAGCTCTCGCCCGCGGTGACCGAGTAGCGCACGTCGTCGAAGATGTAGAACTCGGCTTCGGGGGCGAAGAACGCCGTGTCGGCGATGCCGGTCGACGTGAGGTACTTCTCCGCCTTCTTCGCGACCTGGCGCGGGTCCTTCGAGTAGATCTCACCCGTGCGCGGGTTGTAGATGTCGAAGATCATCACGAGCGTGCTGGCCTCGCGGAACGGGTCGACGTACGCCGTCGTCACGTCCGGGATGAGCTGCATGTCGGACTCGTGGATGCTGGCGAAGCCGCGGATCGACGAGCCGTCGAACAGCTGGCCCTCGGTGAAGAACGCCTCGTCGACCGTCGATGCAGGGATGTTGAAGTGCTGCTGCACACCCGGGAGATCGGTGAAGCGAATGTCGAGGAACTTGACGTCGTTCTCTTCGATATACGCGAGAACCTCGGACGAATCTTTGAACATGTACGACTCCTGTGATGCGGATCGATGGCTTCGGGGCCATTGTGCACAGTACGGACGGGGGATTTCCCCACGGTATCCGCATTGTTTCCGGTGTGTTACGGGGCCGCGCCGGTCGGGCGCGTATCGGCCGCTCGGTAGGCTGGAACGGTGACGGATGCTGTGAACGCCTACCCCGGTGAACGACTGGGTCTCCCGACCTCCGGCCCGGGGAGCATCGGGCGACCGGGCCGCCGTATCGGTGCGCTGGCGATCGACTGGACGGCCGCGGTGATCCTGTCCGTCGCCTTCTTCGATTACGACCCCTTCGCGACCCTGACGATCTTCGCGGTCGTGCAGATGCTCTTCCTCCCGACCGCGGGAGGCAGCCCGGGTCACCGCATCCTCGGCATGCGGGTCGTGCGCCTCGACGGCGGCTGGGTCGGGCTCTGGCGTCCGATCGTTCGCACACTGCTGCTGATCGTCGTCATCCCCGCCGTCATCTGGGATCCGGATCAGCGCGGACTCCACGACAAGGCGGTCGGCACCGTCCTCATCCGCGCCTGAGCGCCGGAGCGGACGTTCCGCCGTCGGTCAGATCCGGCCGCGGTTGCGTCGCCGGGCCTCGCGCGGCGCACGCTCACCGAGGAACGACCGCGCGGGGTCCACGACGAATCCCCGGCGCAGGGCCTCGCGTCCGATCAGCATGCGGAAGCCCATCTCATCGCGGTTGCTCAGCGTGACCTCCGCCGACACCTCGCGATCGACGAGGCGGATGACCAGCTCGACGACGACGCGCTCCTGGGCATGACCCGACGAGCTGCGCACCGCGCGACGGTCGTGGACGGGGCACTCGACGACGACGGCGTCCTCGTGGCTGTCCTGCCACGGATTCACCCGGAAGCGCACCCACGGAGCGCCGTCGCGGTCGAACTCGTGCACGTCGAAAGCGTGCAGGGAAGAGGTGCGTGCGCCCGTGTCGATCTTGGCCTTGATCCAGTCGACGCCCAGATCGGGCAGGCTCACCCACTCGCGCCACCCCGTAAGGGTGTTTGAATGGGATGTCGACGTCACCACTCCATCCTGGCAGGAATTCCCCCGTGAAGATCGCAGTGCTCTCCCGTGCGCCACAGGCGTACTCCACCCAGCGCCTCCGTGCGGCCGCGATGCAGCGCGGGCACAACGTCAAGGTCCTGAACACCCTGCGTTTCGCGATCGATCTCACCGCCGAGGATCCGGACCTCCACTATCGCGGTCGTCAGCTGAGCGACTACGACGCGATCCTGCCGCGCATCGGCAATTCGATCACCTACTTCGGCACGGCCGTCGTCCGGCAGTTCGAGCAGATGGACGTGTACACGCCGAACACCGCGAACGGCATCTCCAGCGCTCGCGACAAGCTCCGAGCGAACCAGATCCTCTCGCGGCACAACATCGCGATGCCGCCGACCGCGTTCGTGCGCAACAGGGCCGACGTGCGCCCCGCCATCGAGCGGGTGGGAGGTGCTCCCGTCGTCATCAAGCTGCTCGAGGGCACGCAGGGGATCGGCGTGATCCTCGCCCCGCAGGTGAAGGTGGCCGAGGCGATCATCGAGACGCTGCACTCGACGAAGCAGAACGTGCTCATCCAGAAGTTCATCTCGGAGAGCCGCGGCCGCGACATCCGCGCGTTGGTCGTCGGCGACCGCGTGGTCGCGGCCATGCGCCGGTCCGCCGCGGGCGATGAGTTCCGCTCGAACGTGCACCGCGGCGGGTCCGTCGAGGCCATCGAGCTCGACCCCGTCTACGAACGGGCCGCCGTGCGCTCCGCGCAGATCATGGGCCTCCGCGTCGCGGGGGTCGACATGCTCGAAGGGGAGGACGGGCCGCTCGTGATGGAGGTGAACTCGTCGCCCGGGCTGCAGGGCATCGAGACGGCGACGAAGCTCGACGTGGCCGGGGCGATCATCGACTACATCGCCGGACAGGTGGCGTTCCCCGAGATCGACGTGCGCCAGCGTCTCACCGTCTCGACGGGCTACGGCGTGGCCGAGCTGATGGTGCACGGCGCGGCCGACCTCGTCGGCAAGACGCTGGGCGAGGCGGGCCTGTGGGAGCGCGACATCACCGTCCTCACGCTGCACCGCGGGGTGAGCGTGATCCCCAACCCGCGCAAGCACGTCGTGCTCGAACCCGATGACCGGCTGTTCTGCTTCGGCAAGCTCGAGGAGATGCGTTCGATGATTCCCGAGCGCCGCCGTCGGCGGGCGAAGGTGCGGCGCCTCCCGCGTCAGCCCCTCTCGGAATGAGAAGAAGCGCGGCCGCCTCGTGAGAGGTCGGCCGCGCTTCTGCGTTCGTCGGATGCCGCGGGTCAGCGCGGACGCTGTGCGCGCACCTTCGTGGGGTCGATGCCCTTCGGGATCGGCAGCGACGAGAGCGACTGCGAGACCGATTCGATGCGGCGCACCACCGCCGCCATCGTGGCCTTGTCGATCGCCTTCGGGAGCTTCTTGATGGTCTTCGCGAGGTCGGAGATCGCGACCTCGTCGTCGCCGTGGCCGACGTAGAGCACCGTCACGGGCACGCCGTGCGCCACCCGCTGCGCCTTGCTGCGCTCCTCGTTGATGAGGCGGGTCAGGCGTCCGCGTGCTCCTTCGCCGATGACCACGATGCCGCCGCGACCGATCGCGCGGTAGACCGCCTCCTGGGTCTTGGGGTTGATGCCGACCGGGGTGTCGGATGCCTGCCAGCGGCGACCCAGGCTGGTGCTGATGACGTGGCCCGTGGCTCCGGGCATCCCGTCGATCTTCGTGTACATGGCGGAGGTCGACAGGCGCGTCATGAGGAACATCGCGCCGAGCACACCGGCCATGAGCCCCGTGAGGCCCCAGAGCACGAGCGTCCACCACTGCAGCGGGGGGATGAGGAAGCCGACGACGAGGCCGATCAGCACGCCGCCGACGAGCATGGCGAGCTGCGCCCACGGCAGCCAGGGGTACGCCTCCTTGGTGAACCGGAAGAGGGACTTGATCTGGGAGAAGAACCCAGGACGCTTCTCGGGTTCGGGAGTCTTTGCCATGAGATCCAGCCTACCGACTCCGCCGGGCCGTCACGTCGCCGTTCGCGTCGGGCGGAGAGGGGAGGGGGGAGCACTGGTTCTGCACAAAGACCGTTCGCCACCCGCTCGTGCACAACCGGCCCTTTCCGGGTCTCCCGGCGATCGCGGCACGGTGAGATGGAGCCATGGCAGACGTCGCACTGGGGAAGAAGGCGCTCCCGCTCGTCGCGGGAGCGCACAGGGTCGTCCGGGCGCTCGACGCGTCGGATGGCCCCTTCGTCGGGCTGCTCGTCACCCGTGGGGACGGTGTGGCGGTGCAGCTCGACGCGGGGCGTCTCGCGGGATGGCCGGGATGGGGATTCGGGGGCAGCGCCCACATCGCGGCGCCCCTCGACCTGGTGCGGCGATCCGACGGGCACGACGTGCTGCTGCCGTGGTGCGACAGATCGGCGCCGGGGTGGGTG
>DAMDKH010000061.1:0-9948 GCA_032099965.1 Microbacterium sp. | reverse complement strand
GCCCATGCCGCCCCGACCGACGTCCGTGGCGACTCCGCTCCGCGGGGGCGGGCGACTCGGCGCTGGCACGACGGGGTGCGCACGGCGGTGATGGTCGGGGCGGCCGGCACGGCGCTCGTGCTCGTGTCGACCCTGGTGTTCACCTTCGTCACCCGCACCTGGTTCTTCGCGCCGACGCCTCCGGGGGCCCTCGACCTGACGGCCAGCGCGGCCGGGCCGGGGGTGGCCGAGTTCGACATGGCGCTGTCGGTCGAGCGGGGCTCGTGGACGGTGGGCACACTGAGCATCGACCTGTCCACCGACATCGACGCCGTGGAGGCGCCGGACGGATGGACCTGTCTGGTCGACGCCGGAGACGCCACCTGCACGACGACGCTCGTCTCACCGCGGGGCGGGATGTTCGAGGTCTCCCACGGCGTCGGCGATCGCGTCGCCTACGAGTTCGTGCTCGACGGCACCTCGGAGGGCGGGGCGTCGCTCAAAGGGCACGCCGCCGGGGTGATCCCGGACTGAGCAGCCCCGAGCTCGTCTCGACGGGAGGTGCGGGGTGAGGACTTCTCCGATCGGCCGACAGATTCGCGGGCCTCGGTCGTCTTCTCTTTGTGGGAGATTCTGCTCCCACTCGACCCTCCCCAGTGTCGAAACCCGTTCGGGTGGCTGGGTGGAGACCGCCTCCCCATGACGGCCCTCCACCCAGCTCTTTCTGGGAGGAGGGCGATGTCAGCGGGGGAGCAGGACGGATGGCAGTGATGACAGCGCCGTGTGAAGCGGTGGAGAAGAGCGCGCTCGAGCAGGGAGCGCTGTGGCGAGACCACGGGATCGATCGACACCGCACGCTGGTGCGGACGATCGCCCGGGTCGAGACCGCGCCGATCGGGAAGGACGAGGGGTGAGCCGGCCGAGTGCCGCCGCCCTCGGGGTGCGCCCGCTCGGAGGCGACGAGGTTCGCGTCTCCGTCGAGGTGGAAGACGCCCAAGGATTCGTGCACCACTACGACGACATCGTGACCACGTCGGGTGCAGCGACCGGAGCCCTGAGGCTCTTGGCGCACATGGGGGTGAGGAACGTCCTCACATAGCAACAAAACAGTGACCTTCTATTTCGAACAACAGCGTAATACTGGGCGGTACCCGGACTCTCTGAGACGAGAGGGCACTTTTCGCCCTCTGTCCACAGACGTTTCACCGCGCATCACCTTGGCTAGGGGAAGGGCCATCATGACGAGCACGACAGCGCGCACGCGCGCCTTGATCAGGACGACGGGGATAGCTGCAGCGCTGAGCGCGCTCTGCGCGGGATTCCTCGTCGCGGGACCGGCTGCCGCTGCGGCCACCCTCGACCTCACGGTCACCCAGCAGACGGGCACGGCGCCGTTCCAGGCCGATGACACCGCGGGCAACGACTCGGGCCCCGGCAACGACATCATTCGTACGAACGACTCGATCTCGTACACCCTCGGCATCCGTTTCGAGGGCGACGACCAGACCGCGCCGACCGTGCGGTTCACGGTGCCCCGTGGTCAGGAGCTGGTCAGCCTGCCGCCATTCTGCCTCGCGGGTTCCAGCGTCACTCCGGCCACGCTGCCGGCTCTGACGCCGCCGCTCACCGGCACGTCCTGGGAGGCGTACCCGCAGCAGGAGGTCGTCTGCGTCCTCGAAGACCAGACCGGCGGCACCGCGCTCGACTACCCCTTCGTCACGCGGGTGAAGGCGGAGGTGCCCAACGGCACGACCATGGATCCGGTCGTCTTCGACGTCTCGTCCGACCAGATCCCCGAGGCGGTCTCCACCGAGCCCCTCACCCAGACCGTCTCCGCCGCTCCGCGCTTCGACCTCTCGAAGAGGGTGAACGCGACGTCGGCCACTCAGGGACCGCTCTATCAGGGCACCGTGGCCTGCGCGACGGATGCCACGAAAGTCTGTCGTGAGCTCTCCTACCCCGTCACCATCTCGGTGCCAGCCGGGGGCAAGGGGGTGACGCCGCTGGCGTCCCCGATCCGCTTCGAGGACAACCTCGACCCGGCGTCGTTCTACGGCGCCGTGAAGTGGGCGCAGATGGTGGCGGCAGCCGGGTCCGAGGCGGCAGCGACCGCCGCGTACGCCCCGGTGTTCCGCACCTGCCTTCCGGTGAACACGGGCAGCAACTTCCGGGTCAACCTGCCCTTCAGTGGCCTGTCTCTCGGCGCTCCCGCGACCACCACCAACTCCGTGCGCGACAGCGGCACCGTCTCCTGCCCGGCGGGTGCGCCCGGCGAGAACGGCGTCATCACGATCACGAACGCCGACACGAGCGCCGTCACGGTGCCCACCACCACCGGCAGCGGAGCGGCATTGGCGAGCGGGCAGAGCTTCGTGGTCTCGCTCGAGCTCCGCGTGCAGGTTCCGCAGGACGCCCTCATTCAGTTCGGCGCCGGGGCGACTGGCGGGCTCTATTCGCTCGACACGCACAACGAGTACACCGACGTCCAGATGACGGGCATCGACGGGACGCCGGGCATCGACGACCCGGCGAACAACGTCCGCGACGCGCGGATCGCGATCCAGGTCTCGGGTAACTTCGACAAGTCCTTCACGGGCGTCTTCGGTCAGCCGAACAACACCCCCGCGGTCAGCTTCAACGGCAACGGCGCGTACGAGGGGCCTCCGGGTTCCGGCGTCCGTAAAGACGGCAACACCGTGGTGATGCCTGGCCAGGCTGTGCAAAGCGTGGTCGCCATCATCGAGTCGGCACCGGCGGGGACGGGCACGAGCCTCTCCCGCACGGTCGTCGCCTGCGACACCTGGGACGCGGATCGGCTCGCCCTCGCCGCCGACCCGGACTGGACCGGATGGAATGCCTCCTGGTACCCCAGCAACGGGGAGCCCGTATTCATCTCCGCGCTGACCCTGGGGGGCCAGAACCTCCCCGGCAGCGCGGTCGAGGCCGGCCAGACCGCCGCGCGCAACGTGAAGATCGAGTACAGCTCGGGGGCGTTCGGCGCGGGGGCCGGCTCGGACTGCTCGACCGGAACCTGGTCGGAGAACCCGGGTGACATCGCCGCCTCCGCCGTCGATGCGCAGGGCCGCACCGTCTGGGAAGGCGTCAACCGCGTGCGCATCAGCTTCAACACGGAGTGGCCGGCGGGAACCACCTACGGCGATCTCAACCTGCAGTACGCGATCGGTCAGGTCGTGCTCGACTCCGACGACACCGCGCCGATCGGCAACTGGGCCTCGAAGGTCACGTCGATGGGCATCAAGGACGCCGCAGCGGTCTTCACCGACCCGGTGCGCCAGAGCAGCGTGCCGACCTACGACCCCGTGACGCACACGGGCGCGCTCGGCGACCGCCTGATTCAGGGCGAAGCCATCGTGCGGGTGGCGAAGTACATCGAGAACCCGGGCACCGGGCAGTTCGTCGACAACGTCGTTCCCCAGTACACCTCGGGAACCAACGTGCGCTATCGCCTCGACCCATCGCTCACGACCGCTGTTCCCGTGGGAGGCAACCCGGCGCTCGTCGTGGTCGAGGACTGCCTGCCCGAGTACCAGGTCTACGTCTCGACGACGCAGGGCGCGAACGCCGTCTCACCGGAGGTGGTGCAGATGGGGGCGCCGGACGACGCGGAGATCGCCTGTGCGGCGAACCGTCAGTACGTGCGCTACAACCTCGGAGAGCGGCAGATCGGCGATCCGATCGAACCGCTCGTCGTCACCGCCGAGATCATCGCCACCGCGCGCAACGGCACGTACACCAACCAGGTTCTGGCCTCTTCGCCGGTCGACGGCAGCCCCGCCAACCTGCGGGATGACGACGTGCAGATCCAGCTCGTCGTGCCCACCGGGATCAAGGTGGCGAAGACGGTCGACAAGCCGGTCATCGAGGTCAACCCCGACGGTGTGACCACGCCGCGCACGGTGCTGTGGAGCGTGTTCTTCGCGAACGTCGACTCCCCGCAGAACGTCAGCAACGTCGACGTGATCGACGTGCTGCCGGCGAACGGTGTGAACGGCAGCGACTTCGAGGGGCGCCTCGTGCTCGACTCGGCGACGCCCGTGGCGGGCACGAACATCACCGTGCTGTACACGAAGACGGCCGCAACGTCACTCAACGTCGCTCCGGGCCACGCCTCGAACGGCGCCACCGGGGCCACGGTGTGGTGCGACGCGATCTCCGGTGCCGTGGTCTCGGGCGAGGGAACGGCCGCGGACTGCCCCGCCAGCACGGCGGAGGTGACCGGCCTGCGCTTCCAGCGTGCGGGCGCCTTCACGCCGGCGACCCCGTTCCAGGTCGACATCGCGATGACGCCGGTCGGGAACGCGGGCGGTGACGTGTACAACAACGTCACGGCCGGCCGCGCCGACGGCGTCACCCAGGGGGTCGGCCCCGCCACGCGCAGCGTGCGCGTCATCGCCTCCTCGGTCGGCGACCGCGTATGGGAGGACCTCGACGGCGACGGGCTGCAGGGCGACGACGAGCCCGGCGTGGCCGGGTTCCCGGTGCGCCTCATCGGGACGGATGTCGACGGCAACGCCGTCTCGCTCCAGACGGTCACCGACGCGCAGGGCATGTACCTGTTCGCCGGTCTCGCCTCGGGGGACTATCGGGTGGTCTTCGATCCCAGCGGATTGGACTCGAACACCACGTTCACGGCCCAGCACGTCGGCGACGACACCGCCATCGACTCGGATGCCGACGTGGCGACGGGGGTGACCCAGACGTTCGCACTGGGCAAGGACACCTCGGATCTCTCGCTCGACGCGGGACTCATCATCAACCGGGACTTCGACATGGTGCTCGACAAGCGCTTCGTCGGCGCGACGGAACCCGATGACGACAACCGGTCGACCGTGACCTACGAGCTCGACGTCACCAACAACGGCACCGCCGAGGGCACGTACGACCTCGTCGACGAGCTCGACTTCGGCGGAGACGTCGAGATCGGCGCCGTGACGGTCGAGAACATCACCCCGGGCGACGTGGAGGTGAACCCGGACTACGACGGTCAGGGAGACTCCACCATCGTGGCCGGAGCCACCCTGCCCGGTGAGACGACCCACACCTACCGTGTGGTGGTCGAGACGACCGTCGACACCACCATCACGGTGGCCGAGGCCGCGTGCACCACAACCACCACCGAGACCGGTGGCGGGTACGTGAACGAGGCGCAGCTCACCGTCGACGGCACCACCGTGACCGACAAGGCCTGCGGCGACATCCCCGTCCCGGCCGACGCAGCCCCGGCCCCGGCGGGCGGCGGATCGCCGTCGTCGAGCGGGAACCTCGCCATCACCGGCGGCACGGCGGCAGGGATCGGCATCACGTTCGCGGCACTCGCCGCGCTCATGATCGGTCTGGTGCTGACGCTCCGCCGTCGCCGGCACGACAACGTCGGCTGAGCCCGGCTCCGAGCACCGCCCCCGATCGAACGATGATCGGGGGCGGTGCTTTTTCGCGGGTGCTCCGACCGATTCCGGTGCCGGGCACGTCTTCCTGGTGGCGCATCCGGGTTCTCATACCTGGCGCCGCCCCGACTCCTCCCATCCACGTGTCGGGGCGTGAGCGGGCTCCCTCCCCAGGACCCCCCGCTCACGACGGCCGGCTTCTCCTGCTGCAGGAGCCGGCCGTCGCTCTTCCCTCCTCGCGGAGTGGGGTGTCGTCTTCTCTGACGTATCCGACGCACGCAGGACGAGACCGCTGCGGACCGGGGCGGCGCCGCATGCGGCGACCGATTTCCGGGCGCTCCTCGTCATGCCAGGTGACGCCGGTGAGCAAGCCCCCGCTGGCTCCGGCGTCGGGCGGTCGCCCCGATTCGAGGGGCGACCGCCACTTTCGCACTCACGGATCGTCGTCAGTCGAGCACCATCGCGAGCCGATCTTCGTCGCGTCCGACCGATTCTGCGCCCCGGATCGTCTTGCTTTATGGCTCGGGATTCGCTGGGGAGACGAGAGCGCTGACGGGAGTGCGAAGCGTCGTACGACGACGTGCGCATCCCGCCTGTGCGGTCATCCACCTCGTGACACCGACGCCGCTCGCGGGTCAGCGTACCCGCGTCATGAATGACGTGGCACAGCGTCTCATTGCTGGGGAGAGAAACCGGCCGCTGTGTTGCAAGAACGGGAAAAGGAACTGGGATGACTGGGAATTCCATGGTGCTCCGAAAGCGCTCGCGCGCGACCGGGGCCCTCATCGTGTTGATCGGCATGGTGCTCGCCATGTTCTCGACGGTCTGGGCAGCCACGGCCGCCGACGCCGCCGAGGTAGACGGGGTCACGAGCGTCGACATCGTCAACGCGCCGCCGTACGTCAAAGACGCGCAGTACCAGGTGGCCGCGACCTGGGCGGTGCCGGACTCCGCGCAGCCGGGCGACACCTTCACACTGACCTTCCCCGACGCGCTCGTCGGGTTCGCCGCCACCATCGACCTGCCCGACGCCGACGGCAACATCGTGGGCACCTGCCAGGTCAGCGCGTCGCAGTTCGTCTGCACGCTCAGCGACTTCGTCTCCACGCACGACAACGTCGAGGGAACGCTGACCTTCAACGCCAAGTTTGTCGAGACCTTCACCGACGAGCAGATCGAGTTCAGCACGGGCAACGGGGTGACGATCACCACCGCCGTCGAGGGGGGCGTCGGCACGACCGGTGCCGACGATGCGCCGACGGCACCGACGAAGTTCGGCTACCCGAACAACGACGGCGAGACGCTGACCTGGGTCATCCGGGTTCCCGGCGACGACCTGGGCGGCGGCACGGCCCCGATCGTCACCGACGACTACGACGCGCCGCTCGTGTTCGATCCGGCACGGCTCACCGTGCGCTCCATCCCCGCCGCGGACTGGGCGCAGAAAGACGACCCCGCCGCCTGGACGTATCTCGGACAGGGCACGGGTACCGGGTCGTACACGCTGACGGATCGTCCTGCCGACACCGCGTTCGACGTGCAGCTCAACGGGGCCGTCACCGACGGCTCGCGCATCTACGAGATCATCGTCGTCATGGACTACCCCGCCGGGGCAGTCGACGGCGACATGTACGACAACCGTGCCGTCGTGAACAGCACGACCTACACGGCTACCCCGGTGCCGTACGTCGCCGCGGGTGGCAACGGCACCGGCGACAGCCTGGGCGACTTCGAGATCACGAAGAGCGTCGTGGGGACCGGAGCCGCCACGGTGGCCGGGACGAAGTTCACCGTCGAGTACAGCTACCTCGATGACGGGCAGCCGGTCTCGGGGTCGTTCCTCATCGGAGACGGCGAGACCGACGGGCTCACCGCCCTCACCGAGGGCACCGTCGTGACGCTGTCGGAGGTCACGCCGACGGGTTCGGGTGTCGTCTACGGCACGCCCGTGTTCTCGGGAACGGGCGTGACCGACAACCTCGACGGCACGGCGACCTTCACGATCACCGACGGCGTGATCACGGTGTCGCTCGTCAACTCCGTGACGCTCAGCCCGCCGGTGGATGTGCCGCCGACGCCGACCCCGACGCCGACGCCGACGCCGACCACCGCGCCGACTCCGACGCCGGCGGCGTCGACCCCGGCGAGCCCGACCGTGCCCGCGAAGTCGACGGCCGGCTCGACGGCGACCCTCGCCATCACCGGTGCCGACCCGACGCCGCTGATCGTGCTCGCCGCCCTGCTCGTGGTCGTCGGAGCCACGGCGATGCTGACGCGTCGCCGCCACGGCCGACTGTGAGTCGATGACGAGGCGGGGCCGCACATCGACGATGCGCGGCCCCGTCTCGGGCTCGGACGTCGAGGGGAGAGGGAGACGACACGCATGACCGAGGCATACGGCGAGTCCCCGCCCCGCCGCCACCGTGAGAGCACGTGGCCCGAGCAGGATCGGCGACGCGTGGTCGGCGAGGTGCGGGCCGCGCTCGACGAGCACCGGTGGGACGATGTCGGCGAACTCCTCGATGATTACTTCTCGGCCCTGTCCATCGCCGCCCCCGAGGTGGTGCGCGACGTCTGGGCGCGCGTGCCGCGGGCGTGGCTCGCGGCGAATCCTCGGCAGCAGCTGGCCGCCGCGATGACGCGTGCCGCCGACACGCGTTCGGTGGCGATCGAGGAGAACGTCGTCCGCTCCTTCCTGCGGTGGATGCTCGCGCAGGAGAGACCCGCGGTGCGGGACGTGCTGCTCATGCACGCGCTGGACATCCGCCAGCACCTCGCCCTCGGGCGCTTCGCCCGCGCGAACGACGCAGCCGACGACGTGGAGAAAGCGGTGCGCGACGGCGACGACCTCACCGGCCTCGACGACGCGATGGGCAACATCCGCCTCCAGGTGGGACTCGCCCGCTTGAACGTCGGAGACCTCCGCGGCGCTGCCGAGGCCTTCGCCGAGGGGTGGCGGTGGAGCCGACTGGCGTTCCCGCATCCCCTCTCGCCGTCTCTGGCCGCACACTGCGCGGTCGTCCATGCGCTCGGTGAGGACCACGCCCGGGCCGAGAGCTGGGTCGACCGCGGCGGCGTGCTCCACGAACGTGCCGGCCTCGCCGCGGCATCCGCTTCACCGACGGCCGCGTCTCTGGCGCGCGCGCTGATCGCCATCGGTCGGCTCGATCGGACGGGCGCGGAGGAGGCACTTCTCGGCATCGACCGCGGCGTCGGCTCGAGCGACCTCTGGTGGGTCGTCGAGCATGCTCACGCCCGGGTCGCGCTGCTGTGGGGTGACCGGCGTCAGGCGCTCGCCGACCTCGACGATGCTCTCGACTCCGCCCCCTCGCTGACCCCGCCGACCGCCTTCGCGGGTGCGGTGCTCCGGGCCGATGCCGCCGATCTCCATCACTCGCAGGGAGAGCTCGGTGCGGCGACCCGGTGCATCCAGGCGCTCGACCGGTGGTCGGGACACCCCGTCGTCGCCCCGAGCACGGTGCGCGCCCACATCGTCGTGGGGCACACCGTCGACGCTGAGGCGCTGATGGCGAGGTACGGGGAGTCCCGTGAGGGCCTCCTGGCCGGGACGGCGAGACACGCCGTGCAACGCGCCAACCTCGCCCACCTGATGCGTCGGGCCGATCAGACCGCAGCGGTCGACGCCGCGGTCGACGCCATCCGGCGCACCCGGGCCTTCGACGCCGCTTTCGAAGCGATCCCCGCTGTGCATCGGGGGATCGTCGAGCGCCTCGCACTCCCGGGCGAGCGGACCGCCAGATTCGTCTCCGTGCCCACCGCGGCGCTCACGGCACGTGAATTGCAGGTGCTGGGATTGCTGGCCGCTCACGCCTCGGTGCGGGAGATCGCCGCGGCGATGCACGTCTCACGGAACACCACCAAGACCCACCTGCGGATGGTCTACCGCAAGCTCGGCGTCTCGACCCGCGCGGCCGCGCTCGAGGTCGCGGATCGGCTGAAGCCCCGCGATGACCGGGGTGATCTTTCCCCTCGCGAGGGGTGATTTCGCGGCTTGCCCCTGTCGGCGGGATGTGGATCGCAGAAAACTGGTTTCCGACGGCGGCGACTACCCGAGTCGAGCAGCCGGGAGGGAGCGCGAACATGCGCGGAAACGACGAGCGTGGCGACGCACGAGAGAGTGTGGTGAACACCGGCGGGGGAAGCGCGGGCACGCGCGGACGCGGGGAACGAGGACGGGCGTGGAGACGCGGAGCCTCCTAGGTCGTGACCGATCCTGAGGCCATCCCCGACGTCACCAGTCTTCTCGCCATGTCGTCGGGCGTAAGCCTCAGCGAAGCCACCGTGGCGTGTTCCAGAGCCCTCCCCAGCGGCTCGTTCGGGACCCCGGGCCCGGTGGATATGCTCGCCGCCGGAACCGCACACGGCACTCTCCTGGAGGCCGTCATCCCCACCGGTTCCGGCGGCGAGTGCCCCGCATCGCTCCGAGAAACCGCCGCCGGGCGCACGGACGGGCGGGGCGCCGGAGGACCGGCCGCCCCGCCCGTGTCTCGTGGTCAGCGGATGCCGAAGATCGAGCGCACCGCCACCTCGGCGGCGGCGCCGT
>DAMDKH010000060.1:1925-10001 GCA_032099965.1 Microbacterium sp. | reverse complement strand
CGGGCGCACGGTGGCGTGGGGGGGGTGGTTCGGCGTGATCGTCGGCGCACTGATCGCCGCGCTCTCCGGCGTGCTCGGCATCGTGTTCACCGGCGACGCGGAGGTGGCGCAGCTGGTGCAGCCCGCGCTGCTCGTGCTCGCGGCGGCCCAGCCGATCGCGGGAGTGGTGTTCGTGCTCGACGGCGTGCTGATGGGCGCGGACGACGCCCGATACCTCGCCCTCGCCGGCGGCCTCAACCTCGTGCCCTTCCTCCCCTGCCTGTGGGTCATCGCATCTGTCGGCGTCGCCGGGGCGGCCGGGCTGATCTGGCTCGCCGTCGCGTTCTTCGGCGTCTACCTGCTGGCCCGCCTCGCCACTCTCGGCTGGCGTGTGCGGTCGGGGCGGTGGATGCCGGCGAGCGTCTGACTGCGCCCGCTCACACCCCGGCGGGGCCGGCGTACCGGCGGCACCACTCGTACATGATCACGGCGGCTGCGGCACTGGCGTTGATGGAGCGCGTTGAGCCGTACTGCGTGATCTCGATGTGACCGGAGGCCGCGGCGAGCGCTTCGGCCGACAGCCCCGGGCCTTCCTGTCCGAACAGCAGCACGCAGCTCTCGGGCAGATCGGCGCGGTCGACCGGCAGGGAGCCCTCGACGTTGTCGACGGCCACGATGGGCAGCCCCGCGTCGTGGGCCCAGGCCGCGAACGCGGCGATGTCGTCGTGATGCACGACGTGCTGGTAGCGATCGGTGACCATGGCGCCGCGCTTGTTCCACCGGCGACGGCCGATGATGTGCACGGTGTCGGCGAGGAAGGCGTTGGCGCTGCGCACGATGGAGCCGATGTTCATGTCGTGCTGCCAGTTCTCGATCGCCACGTGGAACGGGTGCCGGCGGGTGTCGAGGTCGGCGACGATCGCGTCCATGCGCCAGTAGCGGTAGCGGTCGATGACGTTGCGGGTGTCGCCGTGGGTGAGGAGCTCCGGGTCGTAGTGGTCGCCGACCGGCCATTCCTCTGGCCCGCCCGGCCACGGGCCGACGCCGTGGGTGGTGCGCTCGGGCGTCTGCTCGTCCATCCCGCCAGGCTATCCGGCCGCTGCCGGCCGGGGATTTCGGTGCACCGAAAAGATCGCTAGGGTTTCGGTGTGCCGAAAAATTCGACGCTGACGCCTCCCGCACCGCGCACCGCGCCGCCGCGCAGTCTGTGGCTGCTCGGTCCCGCCCTCGTGGCCGGTGTGGCCTACCTCGACCCCGGCAACGTCGCCAGCAACATGACCGCGGGTGCCCAGTACGGGTACCTGCTGGTCTGGGTGGTGCTCGCCGGCAACGTCATGGCGTGGCTCATCCAGTACCTCTCGGCCAAGCTGGGCGTCGTCACCGGGCAGAGCCTGCCCGAGGTGCTCGGGGGGCGGTTGCGCAACCGGTGGGCACGACGGTCGTACTGGGTGCAGGCGGAACTGGTCGCCATGGCGACCGATCTCGCCGAGGTGATCGGCGGCGCCGTCGCCCTCCACCTGCTGTTCGAGGTGCCGCTGCTGCTCGGAGGATTCCTCACGGGCGCCGTGTCGATGGTCCTCCTCGCCGTGCAGTCGCGCGGGGGCGCCCGCCCGTTCGAGTTCGTCATCGTCGGCCTCATGATCATCATCACCGTCGGCTTCGTCGCCGGCGTCTTCCTCGCTCCCCCCGACCCGGCGGGCGTCGTGGGCGGGATCGTGCCGCGCTTCGAGGGAACCGGCTCCGTGCTGCTCGCCGCGTCGATCCTGGGCGCGACGATCATGCCCCACGCCATCTACGCCCACTCCGCCCTGAGCCGCGACCGGTTCGGCGCGAATCCGGATCGGCGTCCGGCGGATGCCGCCACCGAGGCCGCACGCACGGACGTCGGACGCATCCGACGCATCCTCACGGCCACCCGCTGGGACGTCACCATCGCCATGGTCATCGCGGGTTCGGTGAACCTCGGCATCCTGCTCCTCGCCGCCGCGAATCTCGCCGGGGTCGCGGGCACCGACTCGCTCGAAGGAGCGCACGCCGCCCTCGCCGCCGGGCTCGGACCCGTGGTGGCGACGTTCTTCGCCGTGGGTCTGCTCGCCTCGGGCCTCGCGTCGACCTCGGTCGGCGCCTACGCGGGCGCGGAGATCATGCACGGGCTGCTGCACGTGCGCATCCCCCTGCTGGCCCGTCGCCTCATCACCCTCGTGCCCGCCCTCGCCCTCCTCGGCCTCGGCGTCGATCCGACGCTGGCGCTGGTGCTGAGTCAGGTGGTGCTGTCGTTCGGCATCCCGTTCGCGCTGATCCCGCTCGTGGCGCTCACCGCCCAGAAGCGCACGCTCGGGGTGTGGGCGAACCGCGTCTGGACGACCGCGGCGGGGGTGCTCTTCTCGGTGCTGCTGATCGCATTGAACGGCGCGCTGCTGTGGCTGGTGCTGACCGGGGCGTGACCGCAGCGTTTCCCCCGCCCCGGGCCGGAGCGCTCCGCGGGCGCGGATAGGCTCGAAGCATGTCCGCCGAGCCAGCCCTGCAGCGTGTCCGCCTCCTCACCTGGTTCGCGCTCGCGACCGGCGCGCTGGGGGCCGTGCTCGTGGCCCTGCCGTCGCTGCTCTACGTCGGCGGCCCGTGGGCGCAGCTCGTGCTCGGCATCGTCACGCTGATCCTCGCGTTCCGGGCCCGCCGGGTCGGCATCGCCGAGGTCGAGGATTACGACGGTCGCCTCTCGCTGCTCGCCGCGATCCTCGGCTTCATCGTCGTGTTCTTCGCGGGGCAGGTGGCCTTCGGCATCCTCATCTCCCTCGCGAACTGACCGGGAGCCCGTTCCGAGCCCGGCCTAGACTGGACCGGTGGCATCCCCGGCGGCAGACGACTATCTGAAGACGGTGTACACGCACACCGAATGGCAGGATGCCCCGATCACGCCCTCAGTGCTCGCCGGCAAGCTGGGCGTCGCACCCTCGTCGGTCACCGAGATGGTGAAGAAGCTCGCCGCCGCCGGCCTCGTCTCGCACGTGCCGTACGGCGCCGTGCGCCTCACGGATGCCGGAACCCGCCGCGCCCTGGGCATGGTGCGCCGCCATCGACTCATCGAGACGTGGCTCGTGCAGGAGTTCGGCTACGGCTGGCACGAGGTGCACGACGAGGCCGAGGTGCTGGAGCACACCATCAGCGATCGGCTCCTGGAGGGCATCGACGAACGCCTCGGTCGCCCGCGGTTCGACCCGCACGGCGACGCCATCCCCGACGCCCAGGGCCGGGTCGAGCGCGTGCCGTTCGTGCTTCTCGCGGATGCTCCGGTCGGCCACAGCGGCACGGTACTGCGCGTCGACGACCGCGACCCGGAGCTGCTGCGCGCCCTGGAGTCGCTCGGCGTCGATGTCTCGTCCGACGTGCGCGTGACTGCATCCGGGGTGGACGTCGGCGGTACCGAGGTCGTGCTGCCCGACGGCGCATCCGGGGTCGTCTGGCTCACCGCCTGAGCCGCGATCCGGTCCTCCACGCACGACTGCGGCTGCCCTGCTACCGTGATGCCGATTGCATCGATCGGGGGGTCGGTTTGTCCGCAGATATCAGCATCACGTACCTCGCACTGTCCGCACAGCGCGACGCTCTGGAGGTCGCCGCGCGCGACCTCGGAAGCGCGATGGACTCCGCGCACGGAGCCGAGACGGGTGTGCAGGCGCCCGTCGGCCGCACTTGTCTGCGCGAGACGCTCGAGGGTGCTATCGGCACGACGCGCGCGCAGTTGCGCCTCGCGGAAGAGGATGTCTCGAAGGTGACCGCGCGCGTGATGGCGATCGAGACCGAAATCGCAGAACTGGACCTGCGTCTCGGCGTCAACTGGGAGGACCTCCCCCTATGACCACGTCGCCGCGCGGCTACCCGTTCGAGGCGATCGTCTTCGACGTCGATCAGATGAGCGCGCTCGACAGCTCGGCTCGGCAGCGCAGAGGAACAGGTCGAACGCATGCAGCTCGTGCTCCGCAACGTCGCGGACAACCTGGAGGGTTCGGGTCGTGCACTCGACAAAGCGCGCAGCGTCGCCGAGGAGGTCGCCGGCACGCTGCAGCAGCCCGCCGCGCGACTGCGCCGCCTCGCCCGCATCGTCGTGCGCTACGCCACCGATGTGGAAACGTACGGTGGACGCGCCAACCTGTTGATGGCGGATGTCGTCGAGGCGCAGGCAGCATTCGAGGAAGCGCACACGGCATCTGTGCTCGCCGAGACCGAGCTGAGCGCGTGGATGCGGAGCGATGAGTACGACCGTTGGACCGCGGGCGAGACGGCCGACGGTTCGTCGTCGACCCTTCTGGCGCGCGACGGGCGCTTTCGCGACTCAGCCGACGACGCTCGACTCGCGCTCGCGCAGGCGGAGGAAGACCTCGCCGATGCCTGGACTTCCTGGGAGGTGCAGTTCGAGGCCTGGGACGACGCCTACGCCCGTGCTCTCGCCTCACTCGCCGGTGTCGAGGAAGGGTTCGCTGGCGCCTCGGATTCCGGTGCGGTCGCGAACCCGGCTGACGCCCCCCTCACCGCCCTCGCCGATGCCGACACCCCCGCAGACGTGGCGGACATCTGGAATGCTCTCAGCGACTCCGAGCGCGAACGGCTCGCCGCGGCCTATCCCGAGTTCGTGGGGAACCTCGAAGGCATCCCGTATGAGTACCGCATCGCCGCGAACGTCGCCGTTCTCGAAGAGGCGAGCCGCACGAGCTGGGGGGAACCGACCGACAGCGAAATCACCACGTTGCTCACCGAGATGAAGAATCGTGGTGGCATGCCGCCTACTCTGAACTTGTTCGATAAAAGTCAGGGAACGGCGGCGATGCTCTACGTCGACGGATTCGACTTCGACCGCACGCGTCTTGCCGACCCACTCGAGGGTGTGACCAACGTGAATGTGCTCGTCGCCGGCATGCTTTCTCAGCTCACGGGAATCGGGGACTGGAGCGGTTCCGCGTACGACATGAACCAGGCGCTTCTCGACGAGGGGAAAGTTGGAGCGACGATCGTATGGTTCGGGTACGACTCCCCGAATCTCATCACAGAGCCGTCTCCCGAACAGGCGATCGTGGGCGCAGAAACGCTGACCGGGTTCTTACGGGGACTCGACCAGGCGGCGCCGTCGAACGCGGTCACGACAGTGATCGCACATTCCTACGGCAGCACGACGGCGTTCCTCGCTGTCGGAAGCGCCTCAGACAACCTGGGGGTGGACACCTTGATAGCCGTCGGGTCCGCCGGCCTCGTAGACGATGCACTCGGCACCGACCCGAACGCCCGGGTCGATTATTCCGGCACCGACGTCTTCGCCACGCTGGCCCCCGATGACGGCTGGGCGCGGATTGGTCGCCTCAGCCCTCATGACATCGACCCCGGTAGCATCGACGGGGCGGTGACCTTCGACTCAGATGGCGGATACGCACCTAACCGCGATGGGTCCGACCCAACATGGGACCACCACGACGGCTCGCATCTGCTCTCAACACCCGGTCATGGCACGCACGGTGAGGGCAATTTCCCCCTCCCGTGGGATCAGCCCGGCGGCTACCTCCAAGAAGGTTCGGAGTCGTTCGCGAATATCATCGGCATCATCGCCACCGGGGATCCGGTGACGACCTCCCGTGGCTACGGCAGCCAGATTGCGTTGCAAGGATGACTTCGACCCGGACAAACCGAGAACGGCGACGCAGTGCCGTCATGGTACTCGCACTGACAGGAGCTCTCCTCATGACCGGATGCACTCCCGCCCCCACCGGCGGCTCGCTCTACGCCGACGCGAAGAAGAGCTACCTCTCCTACAGGGAGGTCGTGAACGAACTGCAACTCGCTTACCATGACGGCCCCTGGAAAGTCGGGGGATTGGGCTCCTACGGCATGCAACCCAATCAGTGCGACAACAACTCGGGCTACAAGTTCACCCTCTATCGCAGCATCCTTCTGGACGGGTCCAAGCGTGAGGAGTACGCGGACATCGCCGAGCACTTCCTGAAAGAACAGGGCCTCTCCCCCACGCGTGAGGTTATCGGCGCTGACGACAATGATGGGCAGCTTGTTCAGGTCGTCGTCCGCGACGAAGGCGACTTTGAACTCTTCCTCGTGAAGATCCTCAAGAGCGGCAACGTCAGTATCAACGTCGATACCGCGTGCCGCCCCGGGGATGCGTTCGAACTCTCCGACATGCTCTTCGGCGGTGTCTACCTGAGCGAGGGGTACCTTCCCACCGACGTCGAGTCCCCCACCGATCCGTTGTTCTTCGGCATCACCCCGGGGGAGCCGCAGTTCGTGCGCGACGATCCCGCGCCCACTCCGACGCCGACTCCCTGATGCTCATGAATCGGAGGGGAGGGATGAGTGTCGGCATCCTCGGTCTCGCTTCCGGTTTGCTCTTGGCAGGATGCGCCAGCGAGCCCGCGCCGACGGGCGACGCGTTGTATGCGGATGCGGAGCGCACGTATCTCGAGTATCGGGAGGTGGTGAACGGCGTGCAGTCGGTGCTCTCCACGGGGCCGTGGGCGGTGGGCCAGTTGGGTGAGTACGGGATGCAGCCGCAGCGGTGCGAGGGCGATGCGGGCTACCAGTTCAGCCTCGGACGGCTGCTGCGCGTGGAGGCCGCCGATCGCGAACGTCACGCCGACGCGATCGAGGAGTACCTGGCCGACATCGGCATGTCGCCCGAGCGCCGCGCGCTCGGCAGCGGCGACCGGGTACTCATCCAGATCGAAGCCCGAGACGAGAGAGGCCTGGAGCAACTGCTCGTCGAGTTCGATCCGAACGGCACCGCCGTCGTCTCCGCCACCACCGCATGCCGCCCCGGCGACGCTCGGGAACTCGGCGACCTTCTCTTCGGTGACACATACCTCGGCGAGGGCTATCTTCCGATCGACGTCGAGTCCCCCACCGATCCGTTGTTCTTCGGCATCACTCCGGGGGAGCCTCAGTTCGTGCGCGAGACGCCCAGCCCGACACCGGCTCCCTGACGGCGCGGAAATACCCTCAGGCGACTGTCGCACCCTCCCTCTAGGCTGAGCACATGGGACAACACCGCGACGACATCGAGTGCTGGCTGACAGACATGGACGGCGTCCTCGTGCACGAGAACACCGCCATCCCCGGCGCCTCCGAGCTGCTCGCCGGCTGGGAGCGCAACGAGATCCCCTACCTGGTGCTCACGAACAACTCGATCTTCACCGCACGCGACCTCTCGGCGCGACTCCGCGCGAGCGGCCTGGTCGTTCCCGAAGAGCGCATCTGGACCTCCGCTCTCGCGACCGCCGACTTCCTCGCCCAGCAGCTGCCCGGCGGCTCGGCGTTCGTGATCGGCGAGGCGGGCATCCTCACCGCCCTGCACGAAGCCGGCTTCATCATGACCGAGACGAACCCCGATTTCGTCATCGTCGGCGAGACGCGCAACTACTCGTTCGAGGCGATCACCAAGGCGATCCGCCACATCAACAAGGGGTCCCGCTTCATCGTCACGAACCCCGACGCGACCGGCCCCAGCGCCGACGGCGTGCTGCCCGCCACCGGTGCGATCGCGGCACTCATCACGAAGGCCACCGGCAAGGAGCCTTACGTGGTCGGCAAGCCGAATCCCATGATGTTCCGCTCGGCGCTCAACAAGATCGGCGCGCACTCCAAGAAGACGGGCATGATCGGCGACCGCATGGACACCGACATCGTCGCGGGCATCGAAGCCGGGCTTCACACCGTGCTCGTCATGACCGGCATCAGCGACCAGGCCGAGATCGAGAAGTACCCGTTCCGCCCCGACGAGATCGTCGACTCGGTCGCCGACCTTCTGCCGACCGTCACCGAGTCGATCCCGACGCTCGACGAGGACTGACATGGGCGTCCTCGACGACGGCGAGCGCATCACGGCTGCGGATGCCGCGGCCTGGCGCGCCTGGCTCGAGGAGCACCACACGCGCACGCACGGCGTGTGGCTGCAGGGCGCCCGCGGCTCCGCCGCCGCCGGCGTGGGCTACGACGACGCGGTGCGCCAGGCGCTCTGCTTCGGGTGGATCGACGGCCCCGTCCGTGTGATCGACGGCGTCAACGCGCAGTGGTTCTCGCCCCGCCGCCGCGGCAGCGGATGGGCGG
>DAMDKH010000060.1:0-1870 GCA_032099965.1 Microbacterium sp. | reverse complement strand
AACAAGGCGCGCCTCATCGAGCTGGAGGCGGCGGGGATGCTCGCGCCCGCCGGCATCCGCATGGTCGAGGCGGCGAAGGCCGACGGCTCCTGGACGCTGCTCGACGGCCCGGAGGCCGGCATCGAACCCCCGGAACTCACGGCGGCCCTCGACGCGGTTCCCGCCGCGCGGGAGCAGTGGGACGCGTTCCCCCCGTCGGTGAAGAAGTTCGGGCTGACGCAGATCGCGACGGCCAAGCGCCCGGCCACCCGTGAGGCCCGGATCGCGAAGATCGTGGCGGATGCCGCGGAGGGAAGACGACCATGACCCAGAGCGACATGCTCTTCCTCGTGCTGATCCTCATCGGGCTCAGCTCGATCACCCTCGTCATCGTGCAGTTCGTGCGGTCCCGGCGCCGCGGCCCGGGCGACGATCAACGCGGGGGCAACTGGTGGGAGGGCCCGTGGGACGAGGATCGACGCGGCTGACCCCGCCGACGGACGGCCGCGCACGGGCCTGACCCACAGCGGTCGCGCCTCGCCCGGACGGGTCCCGCGGTGGATCAGCGTGACCTGTCAGCGTGACCTGTCAGCGTGGCCGTGCAGCGTGACCGGTCAGCGCGGTGTCGTGAGCGCCAGGCCGGTGAGGGCATCCACCGGATCGGGCATCCGCAACGGTCCCTCACCCGGGGTGATGGTGCCGAGGATGCGCGGGGCGCGCGCTCCGGTGCCGCCGGGAACCACCGCGGGCACCCCGTGCAGGGTGCACCATCCGATCAGTGCGAAGAGGATGGCCTCCTTGCTGTCGACCGAGGCGCCGAGCTCGTCGGCGAGCACCACGTCGACGTCGGGGAGAGCGGCCCGCAGTCCGTCCATGATCACCGGGTTGTGGCATCCGCCACCCGAGACGGCGAGGTAGCGGATGCCCGCGGCCCGCACGTCGTCGGCCACGGTGCGCACCGTCACCTCCGCGAGCGTGCGCACGAGGTCGGCGTCGGACAGGGCCCGGCCGGCCGTGTGCTCCTGCACGTAGGCGAGGTGGAAGTGCTCCTTGCCGGTGCTCTTGGGCGCGGGCAGCGCGTAGTACGGGTCGGCGAGAAGGGCGGCCAGCACCGCCTCATCGACATGGCCGCTGCGGGCGATCGCGCCGTCGGCGTCATAGCCCTTCGGGTGCAGCCCGCGGTCGGCGACGACCGCATCGATGAGAGCGTTGGCCGGACCGATGTCGTAGGCCGAGACGCGGCCGTCGGCGACCACGGTCATGTTGGCGATGCCCCCGAGGTTGAGCGCCGCGGCCGTGTCGCCTCGCCCCCGCAGGAGCAGTTCGTCGAGGAACGACACGAGGGGCGCGCCATGTCCGCCGGCCGCGATGTCGCGGATGCGCACATCCGAGACGACGGGAGCACCGACCGCCTCGGCGATCCAGGCCGGCTGGCCGATCTGGAGGGTGCCGCGGGCGTGGTCGCCCTCGACCCAGTGATAGACCGTCTGTCCGTGCGAGCACACCGCGTCGACGCCACCGACGGATGCCGCGGCCGACGCTGCGACCTCGGCGAACGCCTGCCCGATCAGGGTGTCGAGCTCGCACACCTCGGCGAGCGTCGTCGGCGCCGGCGGCAGCGCCGCGACCAGTCGCGCGCGCAGCGACGGATCGTAGGGGACGCTGTCCTCATGCAGCACGGTGCCGTGCAGGGCGCCGCCCCGTTCGACGAAGTCGACGACGACCGCGTCGATCCCATCGTGCGAGGTGCCGGAGAGCAAGCCGAGTACGCGCATCCGTCGTCCTTCCGTCGTCGTCTTCCTCGACCCTACGCGGTATTTGTTAGGAGCGTGAACGGATGCGCGGCGTCGCCGACACACCACACGCGGCGTGAGACACCACGGGAGGCGTG
>DAMDKH010000059.1:0-10050 GCA_032099965.1 Microbacterium sp. | reverse complement strand
ACATCCGCCGCATCGTCGCGGTCGGCGGCGGCACCCAGGGGCGGCTGTGGCTGCAGGTGGTCTCCGACGTCACCGGGCTCGTGCAGGAGGTGCCGGCGACGACGATCGGCGCGAGCTACGGCGCCGCCTTCCTCGCCGCCGTCGCCATCGCGACCGACGGCCAGGCTCCGCTCATCACCGACTGGAACCCGGTCACCGAGACGATCACCCCGAACGCCGCGCTCCGCCCCGCCTACGACACCCTCTTCGACCGGTACGTGCGCCTGTACGCCGGCACGAAGGACGTGGTGCACGAACTCGCCGCCGACCAGCGCGGCGCCGCCCGCCCCTGACCCTCGAACGAACCCGCCATCCGCAACGGAGGAACCATGAGCTACACGCTCCCGACGCCGGCATCGCGCCCGGCATCCGCCCCGAAGACCGCCTACCTCATCGCCTCGGGCGACCTGCGCGAGTCGGCCAACACCGCCGGCTGGCCGACCCAGGTCGAGCTCGAAGCCGGCGTGACCGGCGTGCTGAACGACCTCGGCTGGACGGTCATCCGCGCCAACGACGTCGACCCCGAGACCGGCCACGGCTTCATCTCGAGCCAGCGCATGGGCCTCGAGGTGTTCAAGAACATCCCCACGGATGCTCCGCTCATCGTCGCCGAGGCCGTCTGGCAGTACTCCCACCACGTGCTCGCGGGCCTCCGCACGCACGAGGGTCCGATCCTCACGGTCGCCAACTTCGCCGGGGACTGGCCCGGGCTCGTCGGACTGCTCGGCCTCAACGCCGGCCTGACGAAGATGGACAAGCCGTACGCCACGATCTGGTCGGTCGACTTCACCGACGACTGGTTCAAGGACGGCATCCGCGAGTGGACCGAGACCGGCGCCATCACGCACGACGCCTCGCACGTGCGCGCCCTGCCGACCCTGCCCGACAGCCCCGAGAAGCAGCTCGGTGAGGCGCTCGCCGCCGAACTGCGCGCCGAGAAGGCCATCATCGGCGTCTTCGACGAGGGCTGCATGGGCATGTACAACGCCATCTTCGACGACGAGCTGCTGAACGCCACCGGCATCTACAAGGAGCGCCTGTCGCAGTCGGCGCTCTACGCAGAGATGCTCGAGGTCACCGATGCCGAGGCCGACGCCGCCTACGACTGGCTGATCGAGAAGGGCATGACCTTCGTCTACGGCGAGGACGCCGCCACCGAGCTCACCCGCGACCAGGTGCAGTGGCAGCTGAAGATGTACATCGCCGCGCTCCGCATCGCCGACGACTTCGGGCTCGACGCCGTGGGCATCCAGTACCAGCAGGGTCTGAAGGACCTGGTTCCGGCGTCCGACCTGGCCGAGGGCATCCTCAACTCCACCGAGCGCCCGCCCGTCACCTCGCGCGACGGCTCGCGTGTGCTGCACGAGGGGCGCGCGTTCCCGCACTTCAACGAGGCCGACGAGGGCGTGGCAGTCGACGCGCTCGTGACCGACCGCGTGTGGCGGGCGATGGGCCTCGTACCAGACAACACCCTGCACGACGTGCGCTGGGGCGAGGACTACGACGGCCAGTTCGTGTGGGTCTACGAGATCTCGGGCTCCGTTCCGGCCTCGCACCTCGGCGGATGGCAGAACGCCGAGGGCTGGCGCCAGGGGCACGTGTTCTTCCCGGCGGGTGGAGCGACGATCAACGGCGTCTCGAAGCCGGGCGAGGTCGTGCTCTCGCGCGTGTTCATCGCCGACGGCATCCTGCAGGCCGACATCTTCCGCGCCTCGGTGATCGAGCTGCCGGCGGAGGAGACCCAGCGCCGCAAGGACGCCACGAACCCCGAGTGGCCGATCGCCCACGTGGTGCTGCACGGCGTCTCTCGCGACCAGTTCATGGCCCGTCACAAGGCCAACCATGCGCAGCTCGTCTACGCGCCCGACGCCGAAACCGCCGACAAGGCGCTCGTCGCGAAGGCCGCGATGTTCGACGGGATGGGCATCAAGGTCAACCTCGTCGGCGACGTCGCGGTCTGACCCGAGGGGTCGTCGAAGGGGGCGGATGCTGCGGCATCCGCCCCCTTTTCCGTTCCCACTACCAGGTCGCTTCTCGGAGGGGAAGCGATTCACAGGTGAATCACATCTGCAGAGAAGTTGCAACCCCCGCGCCAGAAGCGCAGAACCGCTTCTACTGTCTGGCTCATGTCGACAGAGCAGTCTGTGCGTGAGCGGAAGGCCGAGAAGCGGCTCGAACGCGCACGTCGGGGCAAGGTCACCTACAACCGACGAGAAGCGATCGCGGGATACCTCTTCATCTCGCCGTGGATCATCGGCTTCGCGATCTTCACCGCCGGCGCGATGATCTACAGCCTCGTCATCTCGTTCAGCTCGTACAACCTCGCCACGAACACCGCCAAGCCCATCGGCCTCGCCAACTACGCCAACCTCTTCGAGGATCCGCGGGTCGCCGTGGCCCTGGGCAACACGCTGTTCTACGCCGTCATGGCCGTGCCGCTCGAGATCATCGTCGCCCTCGTGCTCGCCATGCTCCTGGCCGGGGTGCGCCGCGGCTCCGGCGTCTTCCGCACGCTGTACTACCTGCCCAAGATGACCCCGGCGGTGGCGACGGCGGCGATGTTCTTCCTGCTGCTCAACGGCAACTCCGGCGCCGTGAACCAGTTCCTGCGGCTCTTCGGCATCGACGGCCCGCAGTGGCTCGTCGACCCGGCGTGGATCAAGCCCAGCATCGTCCTCATGACCCTGTGGACCGTGGCGGGCACGATGGTCATCTTCCTCGCCGCGCTGAAGAACGTGCCCACCGAGCTGTACGAGGTCGCCTCGCTCGACGGCGCAGGCCCGGTGCGCCGATTCTTCTCGATCACGCTGCCGATGATCTCGGGGGCGATGTTCTTCAACGTCATCGTGCTGTCGATCGCCGCCTTCCAGGTGTTCGACCAGGCCTACGTGCTGTTCTGGCGCGACCAGAGCAACTCCTCCCCGGAGGCGTCGCTCTTCTATGCGATCTACCTCTTCCAGCAGGCGTTCCGGCAGTTCGACTTCGGCTTCGCCGCCGCGATGGCCTGGCTGCTGTTCGTGATCATCATGGCGATCACGGTGATCCAGGTGAAGTTCGGCAACCGGTTCGTCTACTACGAGGGGGACCGTTGATGTCCACGTCCTTCCGCCCCCTCCCGCCGGCCGTCGAGCCGCCCCGCGACCCGTCGACCACGGTGGTCACCGTTCCCGAGAAGCATCGTCGCCGTCGGGGCCCCGCGCGCGAGAGCAGTGTCATCGGACGCATCCTGCGACTCATCCTGCTCATCGGCTTCGCGGCCCTGTTCCTCTACCCGTTCGTGTGGCTGCTCGCGGCGAGCCTCAAGCCGCGGGGCGAGGTGTTCGACAACTCGCTGTTCCCGAAGACGCCCACGCCCGAGAACTACGTGGAGGTCTGGAACCAGCTGCCGCTGACGAACTGGATGTTCAACAGCGTCATGATCGCCCTGCTCGCTGCGGCCGCCGTCTCGATCTCGAGCTCGGTCGTCGCATTCGGGTTCGCGTACTTCCGGTTCCCCGGTCGCGGGCTGCTCTTCGGCCTCGTGCTCGCCACCATGATGCTGCCGGGCGCGGTCACGATGATCCCGATCTACCTGATCTGGAAGCAGACCGGGATGCTCGGCACGTGGGTGCCGCTGTGGGGCATGAACCTCTTCGGCTCGGCGTTCTACATCTTCCTTCAGCGGCAGTTCTTCCTCGGCCTCCCGCGCGACCTCTTCGAGGCGGCGCGCCTCGACGGCGCCAGTTACTGGAAGATGTTCTGGCGCATCGCGATGCCGCTGTCGATCCCGTCGTTCGTCATCGTCTTCCTCTTCGAGTTCCAGGCGAGCTGGAACAACCTGCAGTCGGCGCTCATCTACCTCAACGCCGGCTCACCCGAGGACTTCACCGCGCCGCTCGGCATCGCCTACGCGATGACGAAGTACAGCCCCACCGCGGGCGGACACGGCGACTACCAGTACGTCATGGTCGCGGCCCTTCTGGTCACCCTCCCGATGCTCGTGCTGTTCGCCTTCGGGCAGCGGTACTTCATCGAGGGCGTGGCCACGCAGGGGCGCAAGGGATGAACGGCGCTGACCCCGCCGCGGAGAAAGGAACACACATCATGATGCGCAGAGCAGCCGCTGCCGCAGCTTTCGTCACGGCATCCGTCGTCGTCCTCGCCGGGTGCGGGTCCGGGGGTGACGATCCGGCCGCCGAGGTCGACTTCGGCGCCGAACCGGAGGGGACCCTCGCCGCGTGGGGCTTCGAGAACGCCGACGACGTCGGCACCTCGCGCCTCGACTACGCCGCGGCCCAGCTGAAGGGGGTCGAGGTCGACCTCGACGCGACGGCGTTCGATGCGCAGAAGTTCACCACGCGTCTCGCCTCGGGAGACGTGCCGGACGTGGTGCAGATGGACCGCCGGTACGTGACCACCTACGCCGCGCAGGACCTCATCCTGCCGCTCGACGCCTGCTTCGACGCGCGCGACGTCGACCCGCGGTCGCACTGGTACGAGGCCGTCGTCGACGACGTCACCTACGACGACGCCGTGTGGGGGGTGCCGCAGTTCTACCAGCCGCCGGCGATCCTGCTCAACAAGACCGTGCTCGACGAGGCGGGTGTCACCGCCGACCAGATCGACACGTCGAAGCCCGACGTGCTGCTCGCCGCGATCGAGAAGATGTACCAGGAGGAGAACGGCGTGCCCACGCGGCTCGGGTTCGACCCCGTGGCCACCGGTCAGAGCGGCCTGTGGGTGCTCGCATTGGGCGGTCAGCTCAACGACGACGAGGGCAAGCCGACCCTCGACGACCCGAGCAACGTCGCCGGCATCGAGCTGCTCAAGCAGATCACCGACGCCCAGGGCGGGTTCGCGGCCGTCAAGAGCTTCACCGACTCGTTCGACACCTTCGGTGACAACAACCAGTACGTCGCCGGTCAGGTGGGCGCGCAGGTCAACGCCCAGTGGTATCCGAACGTGCTGTCGCCGTACGTCGACCAGGTCGACCTCGAGGCCGTGCCGTTCCGTGACGCCGATGGCGAGCCGTTCTCGGTGGCCTCGGGCACCGCGTTCGTCATCCCTGCGGGGGCGAAGAACCCGGCGGCCGCCTGCGCCTGGATGCTCGAACTCACCTCGGACGAGGCGTGGGATGTCGCGGGTGCCGCCCGTGCCGAGACGCGCAAGGCCGACGGCGGCATCAACACCGGTCTGTTCACCGGCTCCCCCGACGCCGACCAGCGCCTCCGCGACGAGTACGTGGTCGAGAGCGGCAACGCCGGCTTCGACCAGGTCATCTCCACCTACTACGACGTGGTCGACTACGGGCAGTCGTTCGGATCGTCGCCCGCGGGGCAGGAGATCCAGAACGAGCTGAACAACGCCATCACCGCGGCGCTCCTCGGCGACAAGAGCCCAGAGGATGCCCTCGCCGACGCCCAGCAGGCCGCGATGCGCGCCTACGACAAGGCGACCGCCGGCTGAGTCGCCGTCCGCAGGGCCCGGGCACGCTCGCCCGGGCCCTGCGGCATGCCTGCTGTCGTTTCCGCCGCGGGGTCAGACGACGGTGTTGCGGGAGGCGTACGCGGTCGGCCGAGGTGCGGGGCGCACGAGCTCGGTGAGCCCGCGGCGGGCGAGGATGCCGGGGGCTGCGGCATCCGTCGACGTCACGAACGCCGGATCGGCCCCCGCCTCGCACGCATCCACCCAGGCCTGGAAGATCGCGCCGCCCGGGCTGAGGGCACCGCGGCTGACCGGGGTGTCGTGCTCGTCGACATCGACCACGATGCCGAGGGAGCGCGGCGGCGCCGGGCGACGTTCCCGCAGCTCCGGGATCAGCTCGGCGAAGCGGCGGCCGATCGGCTTCGCGGCGCCCGACTGGTCGACGAGTCCGAGCGTGTACTCCAGGTCGGGGAAGTCGGCGAGGTCACGGCTCACGTCGTGCGAGCACCACCAGGTCACGCCCCAGAGGTCGTCGGTGCGCACGACCGAGCGCAGGGTCGCCTCGAGGAAGTCGGGGGTCTGCTCGGGCGAGAGGCAGTTCGAGGGGGCGCCGACCTCCTGCAACCAGATCGGCTTGTGCGGGTCGGTCGCGAACGCCCGCGCCAGCTCGATCATGTACTCGGCATGCCGATCGGATGCCGTGGACCGCCCGCCGTAGCGCTGCGCGGTGCCGTTGAAGATCCAGGAATGCACCGTCGTCATGGCGCCGAGGCGGGAGGCGAGGGCCGGGGTGAAACCGTGCCCGTCCATGTACCAGGCGGCGTCGTACTCGCTGTGCACGTGCGACTGCGCCGGAGCCGAGGCCTCGGCCGCATCGAGCAGCGTCGTGATCCACGTCGCGGCCTCCGCCTCGGTCACCGGCCAGGGCGACGGATGCGTCTGCGCCGAGAACTGGTTCGTCTCGTTGCCGAGCGTGAACCCGAGGAAGTTCGGGGCATCCGTCAGCCGCTCGCCGAGCCGCGCGACGAGCGCCGCCTGCCCGCTGAGCGCCTCCGGATGGGTGAACATGTTCTTGTCGTGCCAGGTGAACAGCCACGACGGGATGAAGTCGAAGCTCGACAGGTGCCCCTGGATCACGTCGACGCTCGCGTCGAGGCCGAACTCCGCGGCGACGTCGACCATCGCGCGCACGTCGTCGACCGCCCGGTCGCGGATGAGGGTGCGATTCGGCTGCAGCACCGTCCACAGCGGGAACAGGCGCAGATGGTCGAGGCCCAGCTCGGCGAGGGCGGCGAAGTCGCGGCGCACCTCGTCGAGGTCGAGGTCGAGCCAGGCGTGCATCCAGTGCGAGCGCGGGGTGTAGTTCGCGCCGAAGCGCAGGGGAGCGGCGGGGGAGAGAACGACGGTGTCCATCCGGTCAGCCTAGGCGGGGAGAGCGCCGTCGGCGGCGTCAGGCGGGCGGCAGACGCAGCACGTCGGGGGATTCGCCGCCGGTGACGTCGCCGGCGATGCGGAGGCTGCGGGCCAGGTCGTCGAGCGCCCCCTCGACGGTGCCGAACCGTTCCCGCTCGCTGCAGATCGCGGTGAGGGTGATGATGTGCGACCCGGTGTCCCACGTGTACGTGGCGAACGGGGGTGCGCCGGGCGACGACGGCATCGCCACCACGAGCTTCTCGCCGGCCCCGAGCGCCGTGCGGAACGCCACCGTGTCGTCGTACTCCATCGGCATCGACGCCCGGGCGATGCGCACCTCGGGCGTGAGCTGCTGCACCGTCGCCATCGCGACGACGAGCTCGGGCTCGGCCTTCCACGTCCACACGAGCACGCGGCCGTCTGCGCGCTTCATGAGCATCGGCGCCGCCTGGCTCATCGCCCAGGCGCCGAGTCGCGAGCCGGGGCGACCCGTCACGCCCACGGCGGCGTTCGCCTGCCCGAGCAGCATGCGGATCGCGGCCTTGCGGTGCCGTCGCTTCCAGCCGAGGGAGTCGGTCACGGGGATCCACAGCGAGGGGTCGGCATCCGCAATCAGTCGCATGCCTCCACGGTAGACGGTCGACCCGGGAGGATGCCGGTGGGCCTCGGCGGCACGCGCAGGGGCCTCCGGTAGAGTGGCCAGCGCCCTCCGGGCCGCCCCGCAAGGCACTCCTCGACCGCTTACCGTAAGGCAGCATGTCTGATTCTCCCTCCGACCCGACGAGCGCATCCGACGCCGGTGAGCGGCCGCTGCGCATCCTGATCGGCTGCGACACGTTCGCGCCCGACATCAACGGCGCCGCCCGCTTCGCGGAGCGTCTCGCCGCCGGCCTCGTGCAGCGCGGACACGACGTGCACGTCAGCGCGCCCAACCAGGCGTACCGGCGGGCGCGGCCGCACACCGAGATCATCGAGGGCGAGCGCATGACGCTGCACCGGCTGCCGTCTGTGCGCTGGGCGCCGCACGACTGGCTGCGCTTCGTGTGGCCGTGGCGGTCGAAGCACTACGCCCGCACGGTGCTCGACCGGGTGAACCCCGACGTCGTGCACATCCAGTCGCACATCGTGATCGGCCGGGGTCTGGCTCGCATCGCGCGGCAGCGCGGCATCCCCGTGATCGCGACCAACCACGTCATGGCCGAGAACATCCTCGAGCACACGAAGATGCCGGATGCGGTCAACCGCTTCATCCTCCGCCACGCCTGGGCCGACGCCCGCCGCACGTTCGACCTCACCCGGTCGATCACCACCCCGACCCGTCGCGCCGCCGACTTCCTCGAGCGCACGGTGTCGGTGAAGGGCGTCATCCCGGTGAGCTGCGGCATCGACCGCTCGCAGTACACGCCGGTCATCGGGCCGCGCGAGAAGAACCGCATCGTGTTCGTCGGCCGCCTGACCGCCGAGAAGCAGATCGAGGTCATCCTCCACGCGATGACCAAGCTCGACCCGGCCCTCGACACCACCTTCGACATCGTCGGCGGGGGAGACCAGCGCAAGCAGCTCGAGAACCTCGCGGTGCAGCTGGGGCTGGGCGAGCGTGTCACGTTCCACGGCCGCACGACCGACGAGGAGCTGCGGGCGGTGCTCTCCCGTGCCAGCCTGTTCGTGATCGCGTCGATCGCCGAGCTGCAGTCGATCGCGACGATGGAGGCGATGGCCTCGGCCCTGCCCATCGTCGCCGCGGATGCCGTCGCCCTGCCGCACCTCGTGCACGACGGCGAGAACGGCTACCTCTTCGAGCCGGGCGACGTCGACCAGCTCGCCGCCCGCCTCACCGACGTGCTCACGGCGGAACCGGAGGAGTACGAGCGCATGCAGCGTGCCTCGCTCGACGGCGTCGCCATCCACGACATCAACCGCACGCTCGACACGTTCGAGGCGCTGTACCGCAACGCCCCGCTGCCCGAGTGACGCCGATGCACGTCGTGTTCTTCGGCGACCAGCACCTCGATTCCCTCGGCGGTGCGCAGGTGTCGATGCGGCTGCAGCGGCAGTTCCTCGAGCGTGCAGGGCACACGGTCACGGTCGTCGCACCCCGGATGCACGGCGCGCGCGCCGCCGGGGCGTCGCATCCCGGTGACGTCGACCTCCCGTCGATCCCGATCACCCTCGACCGCGAATACGCGATGAGCCGACCAGGCCGGGCGACCGATCGCGTGCTCGACCGTGCGATGGCCACCCGCCCGCCGGTCGATCTCGTGCACGTGCAGGCCGACTTCTGGGGGGCGTTCATCGGGCATCGGTACGCCCATCGTCACGGCATCCCCGTGGTGCATACGATGCACAACCGGGTCGACGTGGGCATGGCGGCGGTCACCCCGCTGCACCGCCCCGCCCTCGCCGTGCTCAACGCCTGGCGCCGCACCGCGCTGCGCGGCACCGGCCCGCGTGTCGGCGGGAGCGACGGGTGGGCGTTCCTGCGCGGACTGGCGGTCGCGGCTTCGGCCGTCACCGCGCCCTCGACGCACTTCGCCCGCCGCCTCGAAGAGCACGGCGTGTTCGATCAGGTCGACGTGGTGTGGAACGGCATCGACGACGACGTGCGCGCCGCGACGCTCGCGGTGGTCGTCGCCCTCGCCCTCAGCGGCCACGCCTCCATGGCGGTGCTGTACGCGGGCGCGCTGGTGATGAGCGTCGCGACGGTGTTCTTCGACGTCGCGCACCAGTCGTACGTCCCGGGGCTGGTCGGGCTCGCGCACATCGGCGAGGGCAACGCGAAGCTGCAGGCGACCCAGTCGGTCGCGGGCGTCGCCGGCCCCGCGCTCGGCGGCGCGCTGCTCCGGGTGGTGGTCGCCCCCGTGCTGCTCGCGGTCAACGTGGCGACCTACCTGGTGTCCGCGCTGGCGCTGTCCCGGATCCGGAAGGTCGAGGAGCTGCCCCCGCGGGAGCACCGGCGCCCGCTCAAGGACGAGATCGCCGAGGGTCTCGGGTTCGTCGTGCGGCAGCCGCTGCTGCGCCGGATCGTCGCCTGCACCGCGATCGGCAACCTGTTCACCGCGGCCGGCTCGGCCGTGACGGTCATCTTCGCCCTGCGCACGCTCGGCCTCGACGAGGCCGCGTACGGCACCGTGCTGTCCGCGTCGGCGGTCGGCGGCCTGCTCGGCGCGGTCGCGTCGGACCGGCTGGTGCGCTGGT
>DAMDKH010000058.1:0-10053 GCA_032099965.1 Microbacterium sp. | reverse complement strand
CCGTCGCCCAGGTCGAGCGATCCGGCGGCGGCGAACGCCGCCAGGGTGACGCCGGCCGCGGCATCGCGCACCGCCTGCACCTCGGTGTCGTTGCGCAGCGTGCGAGCGGTCGGCGCCTGGGCGTACGCCTCGACCTCGGCCGGGGTGGCCGCAGGCAACACGGTGTAATCGTAGGAGCCGGCTGTGGGCTTCGCGCCGTGATCGACGAACAGCGAGAAGGCGTCGTGGCTCTGCGCCTCCTGCCCCTCCCAGCTGCCCGACTGCGTCTTGTTCGAGACCTTCACGTTCTGATCCGCGCCGAAGACGTATCCGACCTGGTCGTTGTACGCCCACGTCGCGCCACCCGCGTCCTGCCGGTCGGTCCCGGCGCCGACGGGGGTGCCGCCGACCGACGCGTTCGGCTTCGCGACGGCCTGGTTGATCGTCGTGTGCACCGCGGCATTGCTGGTGGAGGCGATACCGGCGCCGAGCGCGACCATGCCCTGCTCGAACGAGAAGTACGCCTTGCGCGCCGTCGTGCCCGCGGTGTCGAGGGTCAGCACGCTCACGCCGAACTCGCCGTTCGAGGCGCCACCGGTGAACGAGCCACCGTCGCCGTTGCGGCCCCGGTTCTCGAAGCCGCGCTCGGTGCGCTTCTCGTCGGGCGCCGTGACGCCCGGGTAGTGGAACCAGTCGAACGACGGGCCGAGGTCGAGGTACTCGCGGTTGTCGACCTGGATCGCGGTCGAACCCATCGCGTTCCAGTAGACGGGGTTTCCGACCTCGTCGCGGTACGACGTGCGCAGCTCGGCGCCGAAGGTGCGCGACGAGTTCAGCCGCGTGAAGATGCCGTAATCGTCGCGCAGGTGCGACGAGAACTCCGACCGCCAGAAGTACTTGTTGCCGGTGACGCCGTTCGTCTCGGTCTCGCCGAGCACGCCGTCGAGCACGGCTTGATAGGCGGTCGCGTAGAGGGCATCCGTCCGCACCATGCGTTGCAGAGGCTCGATGAACTCCGACGCGTGGCTCGTGATGCCGCCGATCGTCTTCGGCGGACGGTAGTTGAGATACAGCATCCCGATCTCGCCGCGGATGAGCCAGCGGGTGCCGTTCACGAAGTAGAAGGCGATCGAGTCGAGCTGGTCGCGGGTGAAGGCCAGACCGGTGCCGCGGGCGACGTCCGACCACAGCGCGGCATAGGTGAAGAGCACCATGCCGTAGCCCTCGCTGTACAGCTGCGCACCGTGCGCCCAGAAGCTGCCGTCGGGCTGCACGGCCTCCTGCACGGTGCCGGAGTGGTCGACGGCGATGGTCGCCACGATCGTCGCGAACCCCTCCCTGACCTTCGCGATGTCGCGGGTCGAGAGGGCCTCGAAGATGTAGTTCGAGGTGCGCCAGGCGCCGTTCGCGCCCACGGGGTCGAGCTTGCCGGTGTTGTGCTTCAGCGCCACGGCGAGCGCCTCGGGGCTGAGCTCCCCGCCCAGGAACATCGAGATGCGCCCCATGGCGATCGACTCGCCGATCTCGGTCTCCCACCAGTTGGTGTTGCCGGGATCGACCTTGTCCCAATGCAGCAGCGCCCGGCCGACGGCGTCGACGAGGCGGGCGTCGCCGAAGCCCACGGCCTCCGGATCGTTGTAGGCCTGCGTCATCGCGAGCATGCGGTAGAGCGCGGTGTACGCCGACCACACGCTGCCGTTCGCCGAGCTCGTGCGGTCGGCGTAGTTCACGTCGGACCACGAGCCGTCGGCGTTCTGCGACGCGACGTAGTCGAGCGCCTCGGAGGTGCGAGCCAGGTAGATGCCGTTGGCGATGATGATCTCGTCGCCCTGTCCGAGGTAGTACTCCTCGAGGCGGTCGATGACCGTCGCCACGTCGTCTTCGGGGGCGGCGGATGCCGGGGCCGCGACGATCGCGGACGACCCGAGGACGAGGGCGATCGAGAAGGCGATGAACGCGGCGATGCGCTTCATGGCGTGGCTCCTTTGCCGGGCTGCTGCGTGAGGCCTCCGCGTTCGGGCGACGGAGGGGATCCGGGGCGCGCGCCATGACACGCGCGCCCCGGGGTGGATCGGCCTGGGCGACCGATCGGTCGATCAGCCCTGCGCGTCGAGCAGAGCGTCGATCTTGTCGGCGGCGGTGCCGAAGGTCTCCTCGAGGTCACCCTCGCCCGCCTGCACGGCCTGACCCCACGCATCGCGGAAGGTCTGCCACATCTCGGTCGCGTCGGCGACGTTCGGTACGTCGACCGTCAGCGGCACCGAGGCGGCGAAGGTCGACAGCACCGGGTTGGTGGCGAGGTAGTCGCCGGCGACCGCGTCGACGTCGCTGCGGGTCGGGAACTGTCCCGTGGTCTCGAGCAGCGCGAGGTCGTTCTCGGCGTTCATCGAGAACTTCACGAAGTCCCAAGCGGTCTGCTTGTTCTCGCACGAGGTGTAGAGCCCGACGTTCTTCGAGTCGCCGAACGTGTAGGTCTCCTCGGCGGCGGTGCCTTCGGCGGTCGGCAGCGGCACGATGCCGTAGTCGACCTTGCCGTCGAAGGCCGCTGCACCCCAGGGACCGGCGATCCCCATGGCCGCGACGGCGTCGGCGAACGGGCCGGCCCACGCGTCACCGCTGTAGGCCTCGGCCGACGAGTAGCCCTCGCCGTAGAGCGTCTTCCAGAACTCGAGCGTCTCCATGCCCTCGTCGCTCGTGAAAGCGGCCTTTCCGTCGCTCACCAGCTGGGTACCGCCCGAGTTGGCGAGGAAGAACGGGTAGAAGTCGAACAGCGCGTTCGTGTAGTCGCCGGATGCCGGCGGGTACAGCGCGAAGTCGGCGGCACCGGCGTCCTTGATGGCCTTCGCCGCGGCGAGCACGTCGTCGTAGGTCGCGAGCTCGGGGTTCTCGGCGTCGAGCCCGGCAGCGGTGAAGGCCTCCTTGTTGTAATAGAGCATGAAGGGGTTGGCCTTCCACGGCACCTGGTACAGGTCGCCGTCGGGCGAGCGGAAGCCGTCGGCGGCGTCGCCGGAGCGCTCGGTGACGAACGACTCGCCGTCGTCGAACGTCTTCGAGATGTTGACGAGGCCACCCTGCTTCTGGAAGGCGGGCACGGCCGCCGGGGCGGTGTTGTAGACGAGGCACGGGGTGTTGCCGGCGGTGATGGCGGCGCCGATCGCGTCTTCCGACGACTTACCGGACGGGATCGCCGCGGCCTCGACCTGCTCGTCCGGGTGCTCGGCGTTCCACGCCTCGACGACGGCCTCGGCCCAGGCGATCTCCTGCTCGTTCGTGGAGTACCAGATGGTGATCGGACCGGACGTCAGCTCTCCGGCGTCGGGTCCGGCGCCTTCGCCCGAGGTGCCGCACGCGGCGAGGGGAAGGGCGAGGGCGGCGAGGGCCAGGACACCTGCATAGCGCTTCATTGCGAGAAACTCCTTCGTTCGGACGCCTCGGGTCGGCATCCTGCGGTGGGGTGCGATCTCGTCGGATCGCCTGACGGTAGTAAACCGGTTTTGTTCGGCCGTGTCAAGGGTCACTGTCGGGGCTGTTCTCTTGGGGCAGAGGCCCGCCGTTACGCGCGGGTTTTGCCCGCCTTGCGCTACTAAACCACGCTAAACGATCCGTTCACCGCTGGCATTCTGCGCGCCCCCGCGATCGGGAGTCCGTCGAGGGCGTCGATAAATCCATGCACGTGAATCCACCTTGCTCTCCCGGGCGTAGGCTGGAAAGAGAAGGACGGACCGTCCGAGAAAAGCTCCCGGCACCGCGCCCGTCCGGAGAAGGAGCCCACCCCCATGGCTCAGTACGACGTCTCCGACCGTTCCGCCATCGTCACCGGAGGCGGCAGCGGCATCGGCCGCGCGGTCGCCCTCCTGCTCGCCCAGAACGGCGCATCCGTGGTCGTCAACGACCTGAACGCCGAGAACGCGAAGGCCGTCGTCGAGGAGATCCGCGCCGCAGGCGGCACCGCCGAGGCCTCCGTCGGCGACGCGACCGACCCCGCCTGGATCGCCTCGTCGGTCGAGCTCGCGAACAGCCTCGCCCCGCTGCGCATCGGCATCAACAACGCCGGCATCGGCGGAGCATCCGCCCCCACCGCCGAGTACACCGACGAGGCGTGGGACAAGGTCATCTCGATCAACCTCAACGCCGTGTTCCGCAACATGAAGGCCCAGCTGCCCTCGATCCTCGCGAACGGCGGCGGCTCGGTCGTCAATGTCGCCTCCATCCTCGGCAGCGTCGGGTTCGCCAACTCGCCCGCCTATGTGACCGCCAAGCACGGCGTCGTCGGCATGACGAAGAGCGCGGCCCTGGAGTACTCGGCGCAGGGCGTGCGCGTGAACTCGGTGGGCCCCGGCTTCATCGACACCCCGCTGCTGGCCACGATGGACGACGCCGCGAAGGAGTTCCTCGTGAGCAAGCACCCCATCGGTCGCCTGGGTCAGGCCGACGAGGTCGCGAACCTCATCGTGTTCCTCGCCAGCGATGCCGCGAGCTTCATCACGGGCAGCTACCACCTCGTCGACGGTGGCTACACCGCCCTGTAAGCAGATCGATCCGCGGCGGATGCCGGATGCTCGCACGGGCGTCCGGCATCCGCCGTTCTGCACACGCCGTCCGGCGTCTCGGGTGCCGGTGACAGCGATGCGGCGGGATCCCGCGGCGCCCGACACCCTCCGTTCACCCGTTGTTGGACACCGCGTCCACAAACCTCCATAGTGTTCCTGACAGCGTTGTCAGAACTCGGGCGGCGCATCCCCCACCCACCACACGGAGGTATCGCATGCCCCCCCTGCGCTCGGCTGCCCCCAGCCGACACATGAGAAGACGACGCGCGGCCCTGGCCGCCGGCGTCATCACCGCCCTCACCGCGTCGAGCGTGCTCGTCACGCCCGCGGCCTACGCCGAAGAGGTGTCGACGCTCACCGCGTTCGACGCGGTCGACCCGTTCATCGGCACCGAGATGAACGACGCCAACAACGCGCGCGGCAACGACCACTACGGCAACACCTTCCCGGGTGCGACCGTGCCGTTCGGCATGGTGCAGTCCAGCCCCACCACCTACGAGACGGGCAACCAGCAGCAGTACGGCGGCTACGAGTACAACGCCGACCAGCTGCGCGGGTTCGGCATGACCCGACTCTCGGGCACCGGCTGCCGCTCCAACTTCGGCGGCTTCGACTTCCCCGTGCTGCCCTTCACCGGTGCCCTCACCGACGGCGCCCTCCCCACCAATCCGGCCACGGCGATCGGCGAGTACTTCCTCGACTTCGACCACGCCTCCGAGGTCGCCGAACCCGGCTACTACTCCGTCGACCTCGAGGGCGCGCAGGCCGAGCTCACCAGCACCACCCGCACCGCGGTGAGCCGCTACTCGTTCGACGAGAACACCCCGGCCACCCTGCTCTTCGAGGCGGGCGGGTCGAACAACCAGGTCCACGCCTCCGACATCACCTTCGACGCCGGCACCGGCGAGCTGAGCGGCTCGGTCAAGGCCAACATCGTGTGCAACGGCGGCTCGCAGTACACCGCGTACTTCTCGGCCACGTTCGATCAGCCCGTCGAGTCGTTCGGCACCTGGACCCCCGCCGGCGTGCAGGTGAACACCCCCACCGCGAGCGCCGCGACCAAGCACGGCGCCGGCGCCTACCTGACCTTCGCCGACGGCGCCGACGTCACGGCGAAGATCGGCCTCAGCTACGTCTCGGTCGACGGTGCGCGCGCGAACGCGACCGCGGAGACGGCGACCCTCGACTTCGACCGGACGCGCGCGCAGGCACGCTCCACGTGGGAGGAAGCCCTCGGCTCGATCGACGCGACCGGCGGCACCGACCGCGATCGCATCACCTTCTACACCTCGCTCTACCACTCGCTGCTGCACCCGAACACGTTCCAGGACGTCGACGGCACGTACACCGGCTACGACGGGCAGCGGCACCAGGTCGCGCCCGGCCGTGACTTCTACGTGAACTTCTCCGGGTGGGACACCTACCGCGGACAGTCGCAACTCGTCGCCCTGCTCTACCCCGAGCGCGCGAGCGACATCAACCAGTCGATCGTCGACATGGTCACCCAGTCGGGCAAGTGGACGAGCTGGCCGACCTACAACCAGATCCAGACGAAGATGAGCGGCGATTCGCTGCAGAACATCGTCGCGGCGACCGACGACTTCGGCGCGACCGACTACGACCGCGCGAAGGCCCTCGAGACCATGCTCGCGACGCAGACGCTGCCGATGACCAACACCGGCCGGTCGGATGCCGTGATGTACGGCATCCACGGATGGGTCGACGGCGACAAGGGCGGCGCGGCGACCTCGCGCACGATCGAGTACACGACGAACGACTTCGCGATCGCGCAGCTGGCGAAGCGCCTCGGGAACGACGAGGCGTACGACCGCTTCTCGACCCGCTCGCAGAACTGGAAGAACATCTTCAACACCGCGCGCGGTCACATCGACGCGCGTAACCGCAACGGCTTCCTGAACACCTCGCTCACCACGCAGGGCGCGCAGTTCGAGCAGTCGACCGGCTACCAGTACGGCTTCAACGTGACGCACAACATGGCCGACCTCATCGCTCTGCGGGGCGGGAAGGATGCCGCGACCGCGCAGCTCGACAGCATCCTGCGCGACCTCGACGCCGGAGCGTTCAGCGACGCCGCGTACATCGCCAACCAGCCGAGCTTCGGCCTGCCGTGGGTCTACAACTGGCTGCAGGCCCCGCACAAGACCACGGAGACGCTGTACCGCGCCGCCGACGAGCTCTTCACGACGGCCCCCGACGGACTGGCCGGCAACGACGACCTCGGCTCGTTCAGCGCCTGGTACGTCTGGGCCAACATCGGGCTGATGCCCGCCATCTGGGGCACCGCCGACCTGCTCGTCTCGGCCCCCATGTTCGAGCACATCGAGATCACCTCGATCGGCTCCGACCGCACGATCACGATCGACGCACCCGGCGCGGGCGACGACCGGCGGTTCACGACGGGCCTCTCGGTGAACGGCACGGCGCGGACCGCGTCGTGGCTTCCGGCCGACTTCGCGCGGTCCGGCGGCACCCTCGACTTCACGATGGGCGCGACGGCGGGTACGTGGGGAACCGGCGCGGATGACGTCCCCCCGTCGTTCCGCGACGGCAGCGACAGCCGCAACTCGGTGGGCATCACCTCCGACGGGGCCGTCAACATGGGCGGGCTGGATGCCGGCGGTATCGGCCTCTCGCGGCAGGACCTCGCCGCGGCCGGCGTCAACGGCGGGGCGAAGCTCCCCCTCGGCCGCACCGGGGTGGAGTTCACCTGGCCCGACACCGCAGCCGGCGAGCCCGACCACTGGATCCCGAACGGTCAGGTGCTCGCGTTCGGCGACGTCGCGGCATCCGGCGTCTCGTTCCTCGGTCTGGCGACCAACGGCCCCTCGCGCGGCACCGCGCTGGTGACCTACTCGGACGGCTCGACGAAGAAGGTCGACGTGCGCCTCACCGACTGGACGAACACGGGAGCCGAACCCGGCAACATCCGCCTGGTTCCGCTCACCAAGCGCAACACGCTCGCCGGCGGGTCCGACACCGCCAAGCCGAACCTGTTCGCGACCGCGGTCGTCCCGCTCGACCCGCAGAAGAAGGTGCGCAGCGTCACCCTGCCGAACGACGTGAGCAAGGGCATCATGCACGTCTTCGACGTGGCCCTGCGTCCGGTCGCCCCGGTCGATCCCGAGCAGCCCGCGCTGCCCACCCGCCCGGATGCGCAGGAGCCCACGGCCCCCACCACCCAGGAGCCGTCCGACATCGACGGCACCCCGGTGATCACGGCAACGACCCCGTGGCGTTTCCACGACACGGCCGACGACCCCGCCGCGGGCCTCGCGACGAAGACCGGCTGGACGGCCGCCGACTACGACGACGCGTCGTGGAAGACCGGCACCGGCAGCTTCGGCGCGAAGAACGGAGCGCTCGCCGACCTCGGAGGCGGCTACACGCCGACGACCCTCCTCACCCAGTACAAGGAGGGCACGACCAACACCGAGGCGTTCTTCTTCCGGTCAACCTTCGACCTGACCGCCGAGGACCTCGCCCAGATCACGCAGCTGAACGGCGAGCTGGCCTACGACGACGCCGCGCGCGTCTACGTCAACGGCACGCTCGTCGGCGGCTTCGCGGATGCCCGCATCGATGACGGACCGAGCAACATGGTCTACGCCGGCGACAACGGCTCCGCTCCGCTGACCGGTGCGTTCACGGTTCCGGCATCCGCTCTGCGGGCGGGCGGGAACACGATCGCGATCCAGGTGCACAACACCAACGCGGGCAGTTCCGACGTGTTCCTGCAGCTGAAGAGCCTGACCATCGCCGCGAAGGGTGCTCCCGCCGCGATCTCCGACGTGCTCCTGCACGTGGGATCCGACGAGACGCAGCGCAACCTGACGTTCTACACCGACCGTCGGATCGCGGCCGAGGTGCAGATCGCCCCGGCATCCGCCCGCACCGGCGCCGGGTTCCCCGTCGCCGAGGCGCGCACGATCGACGCCACCACCTCGCCGTCGCGGGACGGGCGCTTCTCGAACCAGGTCGTCATCGACGGGCTGGCCGCGGAGACCTCGTACCTGTACCGGGTGGGGAACGACGAGTCGGGGTGGTCGCGCTCGTACGAGCTGTGGACCGGCACCTTCGACGAGTCGTACAGCTTCGTGTACCTGACGGATGCCCAGCTCGGCGCCTCCGGCAGCTGGCAGAACGACCGCGACCGCTGGGCCGCCTCGCTGGGTCAGATCGACCAGTTCGAGAAGGATGCCTCGATGATCGTGAGCGGTGGTGACCAGGTCGAGACGCACCGCTCGGAAGACGAGTACGCCTCGGTCGTCGCCCCCGAGCTGCTCACGCAGCTGCCGTTCCAGGCGACGATCGGCAACCACGACAACCAGTCCGACCAGTTCAACTCGCACTTCTTCACCCCGAACCGCTCGGAGACCCACGGGTACGAGAGCATCGCGGGCCGGGCGGGCGGCGACTACTGGTACACCTACAACGGCGTGCTCTACCTGAACATCAACACCAACGCGCGCAGCACGGACGAGGAAGACCACGCGGCCTTCCTGCGCCAGGTGATCGAGGAGCAGGGTGACGCGGCGACCTGGATCGTCGTGGTCATGCACCACTCGCTGTACTCGGCGGCGTTCCACTCTTTGGAGCAGGACGTCAAGGAGCGGCGCGCCGCCCTCGCCCCGGTGTTCAGCGAGCTGGGGGTCGACCTCGTGCTCGCCGGCCACGACCACATCTACACGCGCAGCTACCTCATGGACGGCACGACGCCGGCCGGAGACCTGGACGCGCAGGAGAAGTCGGGCGTGACCCTCGCGGCCGAGGAGGGGCAGGTGCTGTACGTCACCGGCAACTCCTCGAGCGGCAGCAAGTTCTACGGTCTCGACGCGCAGTCCCCCGAGGCGGCGATCAAGAACCAGTCGAACCAGCCGCAGTACACCGACGTCGACGTGACGCCGGAGGCCATCACCCTCACGACCTACCAGACGATGGACCGCAAGGTCATCGACGAGGTCACGCTCACCCGCACGGTGAACGACGAGAAGGCGCCGCAGTTCGCCGGACTCTCGCCCGCCGTCGAGGTGGCGCAGGGGCAGCCGTTCGATCCGCTCGCCGGAGTCACCGCGACCGACGAGGTCGACGGCGACAGGACGTCGGCGATCACCGTCGAGGGGACGGTCGACACCTCCACCCCCGGGAGCTACCCGCTCACCTACCGGGTGCAGGATCTCGCGGGCAACGAGTCCGCGGTCGAGGTGACGGTGACCGTGACGGCGGTCGAGCCGACGTTCGGCGGCGTGCCGCCCACCCGGACGGTGGTGGAGGGCGAGGAGTTCGACGAACTCGCCGGCATCACCGCGGCGGATGCGAACGGTCTCGACCTCACCGACCGCATCCGGGTCGAGCTGGTGCGTGACACCGGCACGGCGCGGATGGTCGGCCCGGCGGCCGGCGCCTACACGCTCGCCTACACCGTGACCGATGACTTCGGCACCACGGCGACGGCGACCAGCGCGGTGACCGTCGTGCCCGCCGCCGACCCGACCGATCCCGGTCA